>JALEND010000011.1 GCA_022768045.1 Mycoplasmatota bacterium
AGTTTTTTCACTACCAGAAGAATTTAATTTAGAAAAACGCTTTATATGCTGGAATGATAATAAATTATACATTATTAAAGATGGAGCTAGAGCCTATGATTTATCAACAGGGAAAAGAATTTACACTGGAGATTTAAATAAGATACTGAATAATACTACTGGTAGAATAGATAATGTATTAGGATCAGATGAAAATTTTATTTACTACACATATACTTACAAAGCAGATCATTTTTATGGTAAAATAAGCTATAATTTAAAAGATGTTATTATAGTACAAGAAGATGATATTCCAAAAGAATTCAAATATTAAAAAAGAGAATAATACTAAATAAGTATTTTTTCTCTTTTTATTTTACCATAATGCTCTATCATAGCTATTAACACCATTTTTCATATCTAAATTAACAAAAGCCCCTTAAATTTTTAGAATCCAAGTATTCCCATATATCCGTTATTTTTAGCTCCTACATCAGCTAATTCCTCGGTTAAAATATTAATAAGATAATAACTCCTATCTATACTGAAAATTATAAAATATTCTATTTAATAATAATTCTATTATTAACAAATTAAAGGTATCTAACAATTCTTTCTTATTTCAAATTGTAAAGTAATCAACAATAGTAACAATTATAAATTTATTTTATAGCAATATCATCTTAATTACTTTTAGTCTTTTTATTGTTTTTATTATTTACTTTTTTTAATATCTTTCTAGCACCTTTCATAGTTTCTTTAGCAGCTTTTACAGGTGCATATTTAATAGCTTCTCTTCCCATTAAAAATAAATAACTTACTTTTGGAATGATAACAGTTCCACCTTCTTTATTTATGTATAGATTCTTAGAATCAGAACTTGTTATATCATCTTGTTTTAAGGTATCATCTTTTATTTTTCTTAACGCATCTATTTTCATATCACAAACAACATCAAGCATTTCTAAAGATAAAATTATATCACTTAAACTAGTATCATTAATTTCTTTTTTTAAATATAATTCCTTTACTTTTAATTTAAGTGCTATTAAATCACCCTTGTATTTTAAATACTCTTTAGCATTACTAAGTAACTCTTTTATATTTTCATCCTTAACACATATTACGTCTTTTAAAGATAAAACACCATTTATTAAATCATTTTTAACGCTTTCTTTTATTTCTTTGTTTTCTAAAGAAATACTATTAGTAACACTACTTGCAATTTCAATTGCTCTTTCTACTTCTGCTTTATTATTATAATTTAACCCCGATTCTTTTCTTATGTTATATAATCTTTGTTCTTTTAACATATTATTATCTCCTTTTAATAAAATTTATTTAATAAACATACAATCCCCAAAAGAGAAGAATCTATATTTTTCTTTTACAGCATGTTTATATGCATTAAGTACATTTTCTTTACCTGCTAAAGCACTAATAAGCATTATAAGAGTTGATTTTGGTAAATGAAAATTAGTTAATAATGCATCTATTCCATGAAACTCATAACCAGGATATATAAATATTTTAGTGTTACCACTTTGTGCTTTAAACTTTCCATTAGAATCTGCTACTGTCTCTAGTACTCTAGTTGATGTTGTACCTACAGCAACTATTCTCTTACCATTTTGTCTTGTGTTATTTAAAAGATCTGCTACATCCTTATTTAATATATAATACTCAGAATGCATATCATGTTTTGTAACATCGCTAACTGAAACAGGTCTAAATGTGCCAAGTCCAACGTGTAGTGTTACATAAGCTACATTCACGCCTTTTTTCTTAACTTTTTCTAAATATTCCTTAGTAAAATGAAGTCCAGCTGTTGGAGCTGCTGCAGAACCTGGATTCTTAGCATAAACAGTTTGGTATCTGTCTTTATCATTTAACTTTTCTGTAATATATGGTGGAAGAGGCATTTCACCTAATCTATCTAGTATCTCTAAAAAGATTCCATCATAAATAAACTTATAATGTCTTATACCATCTTCACCTACAAAAACACATTTACATGATAGCTCATCAGAAAACTTAACTATGGTTTCTTCCTTTATTCTTTTAGCAGGCTTTGTAAGACACTCCCATGTATCATCACCTAAGTCTTTTAACATTAAAACCTCAATAACAGCCCCTGTATCTGGTTTATGGCCAATAAGTCTTGCAGGTATTACCTTTGTATCATTAAGAACAAGAGTATCTCCTTCATTTAAATAATCTATTAAATCAGTAAAGCATTTATCATCATAATCTCCTGTTTTTTTATCAAGAACCATCATACGTGATGCATTTCTATCTATAAGAGGTGTTTGTGCAATTAACTCTTTAGGTAAATCATAATCAAAATCTTCTGTTTTCATAGTTATTCCTCCAAAATACTTAAATAATACTATTTATTATAGTCTTTTTTTACTAAAATAGCAATTTATTTTTATCCTTTGTAACATAACATTTATCTATAATATTAAAAGAAAATTCAATTTTTTTAACAAGTGCAGAATCAGATAATAATATGTTTTTAAGAGTACTAATTAATTCTTCTTTATTAACAGAATTTTCAATCTTAAAAATAACTGAATCAAGCTCATCTAACCAACATCTAGCCTTTTTAACTTGTTCTTCGTTATTAGAATTAATCATTATTCCGCAAAGAACTACCATATTATTATATAAATAATTATATATATCTTCTGATGTTTCAAGTTTTATTGGTTTATGAACCTTTATATTTGGTTTTAAATTTTCTTCTATTTCTTTTCTTACTTCATAATTAATAGATGTACTCTTATCTTCATCATATTTATCAAAAGAGGTAGATAATAACTGAACCGTTTTTTTATTATTATATGATAAATCATAAAGTTTCTTTTTTAAATCTTTATCAAGCATTACGCTTAAAATAGGGTCTAAGTTGTTAATATTATCATCTATATATAACATAAAAAAGCTAATTATTATACTTAAATCTCTTTTTTCTAATTCATCTATTTTAAAACCTAGTTTTCTGTATAAATGATACATATATAAAATAATCATTTGCTTATTTGCAAAATCTTCTTTTTGTCCATCTTCTTTAAAATCATTGTATAAATCATATATCATATCTAAAAACCTATTTAAATAAACAGTATATTTACCATCCATATTATTAAATACTTTATTTATATGTTTATAATTGTTTTCCAAATATTCATAATTATCATCCTCTAAAAAGTGTTTTGTAATATCATTTGAAATACTATAATAATTATCATAATCATCCATTAGCTTTTTTAATTTTTCATTATTTATTTTATTTTCTTTAAACTTAATAATTTCTGCCATCAGTTATTTTCCTTATCTATGTTTAAGTGTTTATATGCCATATCAGTAACTATTCTACCTCTTGGCGTCCTTTTTAAATATCCTATTTGTAATAGATATGGTTCACAAACATCTTCTATCGTTGATACTTCCTCTCCAATAGATGCTGCAATAGCTTCTATTCCAACAGGACCCCCATTAAATTTATAAATAATTGTTTTTAATAATTCATAATCAACCTCATCAAGTCCCAATTTATCCACCTTTAATGAGTCAAGCGCATACTTAGTAATATCAACTGTAATTGTTCCGTTTCCTTTAACAAGTGCAAAATCACTAACCCTTTTTAATAGTCTATTTGCTATTCTAGGAGTTCTTCTGCATCTATTAGCAAGTTCATAAGCAGCATCAGAAGATATTTCTAAGTTTAAAACCCTAGCACTTCTTTTAATTATACTAGTAATTTCATCTATAGTATAATAATTAAGCTTTGATACTATTCCAAAACGATCTCTTAAAGGAGCTGATAAATCACCTGCTCTTGTTGTTGCCCCAACTAATGTAAAATGTGGTAAATCTATTCTTAAATTCCTGTTAGAGCCTTCTCCCCCAACAATTATGTCAAGCGTAAAATCTTCCATTGCAGAATAAAGTATTTCTTCAACAAACCTTGGAATACGATGTATTTCATCAATGAATAATA
>JALEND010000024.1 GCA_022768045.1 Mycoplasmatota bacterium
AAAAGGTAAAGTACTAGAAGTAAATGCAGGTTTTTCACACAAGGTTGAACTTGAAATACCAGAAGGATTAACTGTTGAAAGTATTAGTACAACAGAAATAGTTGTAAAAGGAATAGATAAAGAAGCAGTAGGTAAGTTTGCTGCTGAAATTAGAGAAGTTAGAAAACCAGAACCATATAAAGGTAAAGGTATTCATTACAAAGGTGAACATATTCGCCGTAAAGAAGGTAAGAAAGCTTCTAAATAATAGGAAAGGGAGATTATTACAATGATAAAAAAGACATCACGTAATGAAGCTCGTAAAGCTAGACACACTAGAATAAGAAAAAGAGTTAGTGGAACTAGTGAGTTACCAAGATTATGCGTATTTAGATCTTTAAAGAACATTAGTGCTCAAATAATTGATGATGAAAAAGGTGTTACTTTAGTAAGCGCATCACCACTTGATAAAGATTTAAAAATTACTAATGGTGGTAACGTAGAAGCAAGTAAGCTTGTAGGAGCTGAAATTGCAAAAAAAGCAAAAAAAGCAAAAATAACAAAAGTAGTATTCGACAGAGGAGGATACTTATATCATGGTCGTGTTCAAGCATTAGCTGATGCTGCACGTGAAAATGGTTTAGAATTCTAAAGGAGGATAACGATGGAAAGAAAATATAACAAGCCACGCGAAAAAGAGTATAACGAAACTGTTATAGCTGTTAATCGTGTTACAAAAGTTAATAAAGGTGGACGTCGTCTTCGTTTCGCAGCAACTGTTGCAGTTGGTGATGGAAAAGGTAAAGTTGGTCTTGGAACTGGTAAAGCTAACGAAGTTCAAGATGCTATCAAAAAAGCATCACAAGATGCAACTAATAATGTTATAAAGATTGATTTAGTTGAAAATAGAACTATTTCTCATGACATCATCGGTAAATCTGGTGCTGCAAAAGTTTTAGTTAAACCTGCTAAAGCTGGTAGTGGTATCGTTGCTGGAGGAGCTGTTCGTGCTATTCTTGAATTAGCTGGAGTAAAAGATATCATTTCAAAATCACTTGGATCAAATACACAAATTAATACCGCAAGAGCTACTATTGATGCTTTAAAGAATCAAAAGTCAGCAGAACATATTGCTGAGTTAAGAGGAAAATCTGTAGAGGAGATTTTAGGATAATGAAATTACATGAATTAAAATATAATGAAGGATCTAAAAAAGCAATAAAAAGATTAGGTCGTGGACCAAGTAGCGGTACTGGTAAAACAAGTGGTAGAGGACAAAATGGACAAAACGCTAGAAGTGGTGGCGGAGTAAGAGCTGTATTTGAAGGAGGACAATTACCTTTATACAGAAGATTACCAAAACGTGGATTTTCTAACGCAATGTTTAAAAAAGTATATGCAGTTATTAATGTATCAGATTTAAACGTATTTGAAGATGGTACTGAAGTAACTCCAGAATTATTATTTGAAATGGGAATAATAAAGAAACAATTATCTGGAATTAAAGTTTTGGGTAATGGTGAATTAGAAAAGAAATTAAATGTTAAAGCACATAAATTTTCAGATGTTGCTAAACAAAAAATAGAAGCTGCAGGTGGAAAAGCTGAGGTGATGTAAGATGTTTAAAAATCTTAAGCAAATTTTTTCTGCCAGAAACAAAGATATAAGAAATAAAATATTATTTACGCTTCTAATATTATTTGTATATAAAATTGGAACAACTATCCGTGTTCCTGGAACAGAAGATATAACTCAAGATTTAGGATTTTTAGAATTACTAAACGTTATGAGTGGTGGTTCTTTAAGAAATTTCTCTATTTTTGCACTAGGTGTTACACCATATATTAGTGCATCAATTATAGTACAATTACTTCAAATGGACATAATTCCTTATTTTTCAAATTTAGCAAAAGAGGGATATACTGGAAGAGTTAAGTTAAATAAGATAACTAGATATCTTGGAATAGCGTTAGCGTTTTTACAAGGATTAGTTATGTCTTACTCATTCCTAGGTTCAAGTTCAACGGCATATAATTACTTAAGTGTAACTGTTATCTTAACAGCAGGAACTTGTTTCTTGTTATGGTTAGGAGATCAAATTACAAGAAAAGGTGTTGGTAATGGTATTTCTTTATTAATCTTAGCTGGTATTTTGATTAGTACACCAAATATGATGGTTGATGCATTTGGATCATTTGTAACTACTGGAACTACTCAAGAAGTAGCTCTTGGAGTAACTAAGTTCATATTGTTTGTATTAGTATATGTAGCAATAATAATTGGAGTAGTATTTATAGAGAAAACAGAAAGAAGAATACCTATTCAGTATTCAAATAGAACAACTACCGCTTATAGTGGTAACCAAACTTATATACCTTTTAAATTGAATTCAGCAGGTGTTATGCCAGTAATATTTGCATCGAGTTTAATATCAATTCCATCTTTGATAGCAAGTTTATTAAAAAATAACTCATTTTCATTATTTGTTAATAAATATATAAATTATACTCAACCAACAGGTTTTGTACTTTATGTATTACTAATAATATTATTTACTTATTTATATACTTTCATGGCAACTGGGTTAAAACCTAAAGAGCTATCTGAAAATTTGAATAAGCAAGGTGGTTATATTCCAGGAATTAGACCTGGAACAGAAACTAAGAAGTACGTTAGTACAGTGCTAGCAAGAGTAACATTCTTGGGAGCAATATTCTTAATAGTTATAGCAGGCTTACCAATAATTGTTTCTAAATTTAGTAGTTTACCTACAACTGTAACAGTAGGTGGTACTGGATTATTAATCGTTGTTGGTGTAGCGCTTGAAACATATAATCAAATAGAAAGTAGTTTGGAAGCTAGAAAGTATGAAAGGGGATATAGAAGATAATGAAAAACATAATATTTTTAGCACCACCAGCAGCTGGTAAAGGCACTTTATCAGAAATGCTTGTGGAAAAGTTTGGATATGGTCACATATCAACAGTCGACTTATTAAGAGAAGAAGTTGCTAAAAAGTCTGAGTTAGGATTAGAAGCAGAAGGACTTATGAAAGCTGTTAAATATGTAACAGATGAATTAATTATAAAATTAATTGAGATTCGTATAGTTGAACCTGATTGTGAAAATTGTTATATATTAGATGGTTTTCCAAGAACTAAGGTTCAAGCTGATAAATATGATGAGTTATTAAGTAAACTTAACAAAGATTTAGGTATAGTAATATATATTGAAATAGATAAAGACATGGCTATGAAAAGAGCTTGTTCTAGAATTACATGTCCAAAATGTGGTAGAATATATAACAAATATTCTGAGGAAATGAAACCAAAAGTTGATAACATGTGTGATGATTGTAATGTTAGTTTAACATCAAGATCAGATGATAGTGAAGAAACTTTTGCTAAAAGATTCGATGAATATATAGAAAAAACTATGCCTTTGTATGATTATTATAAAAATAAAGGTGTATTAAAAACAATTAAGGCTAGTAAGAGTAAGTATGAAACTTTTGAAGATGCCTTAAAGGTTTTAGAACAATAATTTTAATTTACTTGTTTAAAAAATTAAAATTAAAGAGTTGATATCATATCTTTATGATATGTGAACTTAAAATTTAATATCAGATATTAACGGGAGAGTGATTTAAGTGGCAAAGGAAGATGTTATTGAAGTTGAAGGTAAGGTTGTAGAACTATTGAAAGGTGGAGACTTTAAGGTTCAACTTGAAAATGGACACACTGTAGATGCTCGCGTTTCTGGTAAAATGCGAATGAACAAGATTCGTATCTTACCAGGTGATACAGTGGTAATGGAGATATCAACTTATGACTTAACACGTGGGCGTATAACCTATAGAAAATGATAGGAGGAATAAAAGATGAAAGTTAGACCATCAGTAAAGAAAATTTGTGACAAATGTAAAATAATAAGAAGAAATGGGAAAGTAATGGTTATTTGCGAAAACCCAAAACATAAACAAAGACAAGGATAATCGGAGGTGAAGATTAATGGCACGTATTAAAGGCGTTGATTTACCAGATAATAAAAGAGTTGAAATCGGCTTAACTTATATTCATGGTATAGGAAGAAAATTATCTAGACAAATATTAAATAAATTAAACATAAATCTTGATACTAAGGTTAAAGATTTAAGTGAAACTGAAACAGCAGCTATTCGTAAAGAATTAGATAATCACTTATTAGAAGGTGATTTAAGAAGAGAAGTTTCAATGAATATTAAAACTAAAAAAGAAATAGGAAGCTATGAAGGAATGCGTCATCGTAAAGGGTTACCTGTAAGAGGACAAAAAACAAGAAGTAATGCTAAAACTCGTAAGGGTAGAGGTAAAGTAGTAGCTAACAAGAAGAAGTAGGAAAAAAGGAGGGTAACATATGGCTTATAAAGCAAGAAAACGTAAGGTTAAAAAGAATATACCTGAAGGTGTTGCACATATTCATTCAACATTTAATAATACAATTGTAACTATTGCAGATAATGATGGTAATGCAGTAGCATGGGCATCAAGTGGAACTTCTGGTTTTAAAGGAAGTAAGAAAAAAACACCATATGCAGCTGGTATGAGTGCTGAAGCAGCAGGAAAAGCAGCATATGATGCTGGTATGAGAAAAGTATCTGTATCATGTAAAGGATTAGGATCAGGTCGTGAAACTGCAATACGTTCGTTACAAGCAGCAGGATTAGAAATTACTGCTATAACTGACGTAACACCAGTACCACACAATGGTTGTCGTCCACCAAAACGTCCACGTGGATAATATACAAGCAAGGGAGTGAATTTCATGATAAAATTTGAAAAACCACAATTTAAAGTAACTGAGTACGTAGAAGATAGAAACTATGGAAAATTTGAAATCGAACCTTTAGAAAGAGGTTTTGGTACAACTTTAGGAAATGCTCTTAGAAGAGTAATGTTATCATCATTACCTGGAGATGCTATAAATAGTGTACATATCGATGGAGTATTACATGAGTTTGAAACAATTAATGGTGTAGTAGAAGACGTTACTGGAATAATTTTAAATTTAAAGAACGTAGTTATTAAAAATCATACTACTGAACCAAAAACTATAAAATTAAACACTGATAAAGAAGGTGTTATAACAGCAGCTGATATTGAAAAAGATGCTGATATTGAAATTATAAACCCTGAGCAAGAAATTGCTACAATAGTTAAGGGTGGAAAATTAAACATGGAAATGACTGTTGGTAATGGTCGTGGATATGTTAGAGCAGAAGAAATTAAGAAGACTCTTAAAGATGTTAAGGTTAATACAATAGCTATGGATGCTGATTATTCTCCTATTGAAAGAGTTAATTATGAAGTAGAAGCTGCTCGTGTTGGTCAAGATGATTCATATGATAAATTAACTATGGAAGTATGGACAAACGGATCAATAAAGCCTGAAGAAGCTATATCTTTAGCATCTAGAATAATTATTGAGCATTTTGAAATTCTAACTAAGTTAGATGAAATTGGTGATGAAACTGGTCTTATGAAACAAAATGTTGATGATTCTAAAACTAAGGCTTTAGAAATGTCAATTGATGAGTTAGAATTCTCTGTTAGAGCTTATAATTGCTTAAAAAGAGCAAATATTAATACTTTACAAGATTTAACTGAAAAATCAGAAAATGAAATGATGAAGATTCGTAACTTAGGTAAGAAATCTCTTAAAGAAGTTATTGATAAAGTAAAAGAAATGGGATTTTCTTTTAGAAATGATGATTAAGATAAGTAAGGAGGAAAAAATATGGCATATAGAAAATTAGGACGTACTAACAAGCATAGAAGAGCTATGTTAGCTAATTTAACAAAAGACCTAATTAAAAATGAACGTATCGAAACTACTGAGACTCGTGCTAAAGAAGTACGTAAATGTTTTGATAAAATGGTTACTTATGGAAAAAATGGTAGCTTAGTAGCTAGACGTAATGCACTTGCTTTCTTACATAACGATAAAGAAGCTGTAACAAAAGTATTTGATACTTTTGCAAAACGTTATGAAAATAGAAATGGTGGATATACAAGAATATTAAAACTAACTGAAAGAAAAGGCGACGATGCTTTAATGGTTGTCTTAGAATTAGTAGATTAATAAATTTAAAAGTACATTTAATTGTACTTTTTTATTTTTATATAAGAAAGTGTTTTTTTAATAATTTTATGGTACAATGATAAAGGTGATAATATGAAAGCATTAGTAACAGGTGCATCAAGTGGAATAGGAAAAGAATTTTCTATTATACTAAGTAACATGGGATATGATTTAGTTTTAGTTTCAAGAAATGAGACAGATTTAAAGAAAGTAGCTAAGTTGTGTAAGGGTAATGTAGAAATATACAAAGTAGATTTAACTAAGAAAGAGGAATGTGTAAAATTATTTAATAAGTATAAAGATATTGACTTATTAATAAATAATGCAGGCTTTGGACTATTTGGTTCTTTTGACAATACTTCTTTAAATAAAGAGTTAAATATGATAGATTTGAATATTAAAGCAGTTCATATTTTAACGAAATTATATTTAAAAGAAATGATATCAAAAGACTCTGGAAGAATACTTAATGTAGCATCTTCTGCGGCGTTTTTGCCAGGTCCTCTTATGTCAACGTATTATTCAACAAAATCATACGTTTATCGCCTTACAACAGCTATTTATGAGGAATTAAGACGTATTAAGTCTAATGTTAAAGTATCTGTTTTATGCCCAGGACCAGTTAAGACTAATTTTAACAAAGTAGCAGATGTAGAATTTTCTGTGAAGGGACTATCTAGCAATTACGTGGCAAATTATGCACTTAAAAAAATGTTTAAAAATAAACTAGTTATAATTCCTGGATTTATACCAAAACTAGGTATGATAGCTAGTAAGTTTTTCCCATTAAAATTAGTTGCAAGAGTAGATTATAATATACAAAAGAAAAAAGAGGTGCAAGATGAAAAATAAAGGATTTACATTAATAGAATTATTAGCAGTTATAGCACTAATTGGGTTAGTTGGAACAGTAGGTATTTCATCTCTAATTAGAACTAGAAAAAACACTAATATAAAATTAGCTAAAGAAATGGAAAATGATATTAAAGTAGCAGGAGAAAACATGTTTAGTTATGAGAAGATTTCTGGTGAAAAGGGAGTGGAAAGTTTTAATAAAAAGTATAATGAATTAAATAAAAATAGTTCTATTTACATAAAACTATCTGAGTTAAAAGATAGAGGCTATTTAAAAACTGATAAACTAAAGAATCCAGCAAATGATAGTAAGGAATGTGAAGGATATCTAGAAATTAAAAAAACTAACACTGGACCAGAATTTAAGGGTCATGTAAAGTGTGACAAATTATATACAACAGATAATCCTTATAATGCTCCAACAGATTATTTTAGTAATTTGTCTAATTAAAAATCATAACAAAGCCAAGTTTATATTGGCTTTTTTCTTTTGTTTGTAGTATAATAATCTCTTAAATGTTGGGAGGTTTTGGATATGGATATTATAGAAATCAAAAATTTATCTTTTAGATATAAAGAAAAATTTATTTATGATGACTTTAGTCTAAGTATTAAAAGAGGTTCTTGGACTACCATAGCTGGCCCTAATGGAGCAGGCAAAACAACCCTTGTCAAAATATTAGCAGGATTATATAAAAATTATTCTAGTATAACTATATTTAATAAACCATATAATAAGAAAAATTTACTTGAGATAAGAAAAGATATAGGATTTGTATTTGATGTGCCTGATAATTATTTTGTTTGTGAAACAGTAGAAGATGAACTTGCTTTTTCTTTAGAAAATATGGCTATGCAACCTAATACTATAAGAAAAAAAATAAAAGAGGTAACTGAATTATTAAATTTAAAAGAGTTCCTTAAAAAAAATCCTAGTTCTTTATCAGGTGGTGAAAAACAAAAAATAGCTTTAGCTTGTGCACTTGTTTTAGAGCCTAGAATATTAATTTTAGATGAATCTTTTATGATGGTTGATGTTAATGAAAGAAAAAGACTTTTAGATATAATAAAAGAATATAATAAGAAAAAAATTGTTACCATAGTATCTTTTACTCATAATTTAGAAGAAGCTATATACTCTGATAGACTTATTGTGTTAAATAAGGGAAAAATAATTGTTGACGGAGTATATCCTTCTGTATTTAATGAAGAATTTGTTATGAGAAAAATTGGTCTTGAAGTTCCATTTATGGTTGAGTTATCACAAAAATTAAGGGTGTATAACATTCTTGATGAGATTAATTTAGATATGGATAAGGTGGTGTCTAAATTATGGAAGTAATTTTTAGAAATGTAAGTTATTCTTATGATGGTATAAATAATGCAGTTGATAATATTTCTGTTTTCTTAGATAGTAATTTAATACATGGTATAATAGGTCCGATAGGTAGCGGAAAATCAACTATGCTTGAACTAATGAACGGAATAATGAAGCCTACAAGTGGAAAAGTACTAATAGGAAAATATGATTTATCAAATGAAGATGGAAGTTTTGATTTTAACAAATTTAGATATGATGTAGGATTGGTTTATCAATTCCCAGAAAAGCAGTTTTTTTGTAACACGGTTGGAGAAGAAGTAGCTTTTGCTGAGAAAATATTCAAAACAAAGAATGCTAGTATAAGAAAAAAAGTAATAGATATTTTAAAGATAGTTGGTCTTGATGAATCATATATATCAAGAAATCCATTTAGTTTAAATGGTGGAGAAAAAAGAAGGGTTGCAATAGCATCTGTTCTAATTTCAAATCCAAAGGTTTTAATACTTGATGAACCTACAATTGGTCTTGATGACAAGAGTAAAAAAAGACTTATGAAACTTCTTAAAAATCTTAAGGTAAGATATAATAAGACAATCGTAATAGTTACTCATGATGTTGACATGTTATATGAGATTGTTGATAATATTGTTGTATTAGATAAAGGAAAAATTATATCTGAAGGTAATAAGGTTAATGTTTTTTCTAATGTAGAATATTTAAATAAACATAATACTCCTATACCAAATATAGTTAGGTTTGAAAAGAAAATATATGATAAGTATGGTCTTGATATGGGCTATATTCCTAATATGAATGCTTTAATAAGAAAAATAGCAGACATAAGTAAAGGTGGTGGTCCAAATGAGAGATAAATATCCGTTTTTTAATTATGTAACAGGTAATTCAAAAGTCCATAATATGAATTCTAAGAATAAAGTATTATTTATTATTATATATATATTACTACTTATATTATTAAGAGATAAGTATAGTACAATGTTAATATCTTTATTGACTTTATTTGTTTTATATAAAACTAAAATAAATTTATTAGCTTATATTTATAATGCTTTTAGAGTATGGATAGTTTATGTAATATCTTTTATTATTTCATTTATCTTTTCTCTAGATGTATTATTTAGTATATTTATCACTTATAAAGTATTTTTAATAATAATTATTCTTTTATTTCTTACCTTTACTACATCTTTAAGTGAAATTGCATGGGGTATAGAATGTTTGTTTTCTAAATTAAAGAAAATAAATATACCTGTTTCAAAGATAGCGCTTAGGATTGCTATGGATATAAAGTTTGTATCTACTTTATTTTTGCAAGCTAGTACGATAAGAAAATCAATGGCATATAGAGGTGTTTCTTACCATAATCATACAAAAGCATTAAGTAGTATGATTATACCTGTTATAACGCTTTCTTATAAGCTGTCAAGGAGAATGCAAGCTGCTATGAAACTAAGATTTTATGGTTATAGTAAGAGGAGAACTAATTATCATGAAAATAAAACCACTTCTTTTGATAAAGTTTTAATTGTGTTAGAGTTTGTACTTCTTTATGTTATAATATGGCTAGGATGGTATGTTAAATGAGATATAAAATAGATTTTTCATATGATGGTAGTTTGTTTTTTGGATATCAAAAGCAACCTAATAAAAGAACAATTCAAGGTGAAATAGAAAGAGTATTATCAAGTATAAATGATAGTCCTGTTACAATATCATCATCAGGTAGAACAGATAGAGGTGTAAATGCATTACATCAAATTGCACATTTTGATTTTAATAAAGATATATCTTGTTTTAAATTAAAGGGTGCATTAAATAGTTACTTACCAGATGATATTTATATAAACGAGGTTAGCAAAGTTGATGATGATTTTCATGCTAGATATAGTGCAAAGAGAAAAACGTATAGCTACTTTATAAATATGGGTACTTATAATCCTATGAAACGATGCCAAGCGTTTCAATATTGTAAGAAACTTGATGTTAATTTAATGAAAGAGGCATCAAAACACATGCTAGGTAAACATGATTTTACAACTTTTGCATGTGGTGAAGATAGAAGAAGCGATAAGGTAAGAGAAATCTATAAAATAGATTTTAACTTATCAAAAGATGTTCTAACAATCTCTTTTACAGGTAGTGGATTTTTAAAATACCAAGTAAGAAATATGGTAGGTTTATTAATAAAGGTAGGAGAAAAAAAAGAATCACCAGAAAATGTTGGAAAATTAATAGAACAAAAAGATAGAAAAAAAATAGGAATAACAGCTCCTGCTTGCGGGCTTACACTAATTAATGTAGAGTATTAAAAAAGTTTTCTAAAATCAGAAAACTTTTTTATTTTTCATCACTAGTAAAATCAATTAGTGTTTTAATACCTATTAATCCGCTTAATCCTACAAGTATATATATTAATTTAGAACCAATTGCACTTGCTCCACCGAAGATAGTTGCAACAAGATCAAAATCAAATATTCCAACTAATCCCCAGTTTAATGCACCAATTATCATTACTGTAAGAGAAATAATCTGGATTGTTTTCATTTTATTTCCTCCTTTTTCTAATAATATAGTAATCAAAAAAAATTTTTTTATACGTGAATATTAAAAAAATATATCCATATAATTAAATGAAAAGGTAAGATGAGGTGATTTAATGAAAAAAATTTTGGCTGCTTTTTTAGTTGTTGCAGCATGTTTTTTACTAACTGGATGTGGTAAGGTTTCTAAAGATACAGTTGTAAAAAAAATAGATAAAAAAATAACTAATTGTGATGGATATCATGTGGAGGCTAATTTAGAGTTAATAAACAATGATGATTCTTATAAGTATGATGTTGTTGTTTCGTATAAGAAAAAAGATAATTACAGAGTTTTATTAATGAATAAAACTAATAATCATGAACAAATAATTCTTAAGAATAAGAATGGTGTATATGTTTTATCTCCTTCTTTAAATAAGAGCTTTAAGTTTCAAAGTAATTGGCCATATGATAACTCCCAAGGTTATTTATTACAATCAGTAATATCTGATTTAAAAAGTGATAAAAAATTAAAAATGAAAAAGCAGAAAGATGGTTATGTATTAACTAGTAAGGTAAATTATAAAAATAATCCAAGTTTAACTCATCAAGAAGTTATTATAGATAAGAATTATAATATTAAAAGTGTAACAGTTTTAGACGATAATTTAAATGCTCAAATAAAAGTTGTGTATAAAAGTATTGATATGAAGGCTAAGTTTGGTAAAAATTATTTTTCTTTAGAAAAAAACATGGAAGTTTCTAAAACAGATGATGATAGTGAAGTAAAACAAACTTTAAGTGAAGCTATATATCCAATGTATCTTCCGCAAAATACATATTTGGATAAAGAAAACGTTGTTGACCTAGAAAATAATGGGTCAAGAATTATTTTAACTTTCTCTGGCGATAATCCTTTCATGTTAGTTGAACAAACAATTGCAAGGGAAGAAGAAATGGAAGTTATTCCAACAAGTGGAGATATTGATTTATTTATGGATGGTATTGCATTTACATCAGATAGTTCCGTAAGTTGGATAAGCGATAATGTTGAGTACTACTTAGTATCTAGTGATTTATCAAAATCTGAGTTACTTCAGGTAGCTAGATCAGTTTCTTCTATGCCACTTTCTAAATAATAATAGTAAATCACCAAAATTTATGATACAATAAGCATAGGTGATTTAAAATGAAAAGTGAAATAAAAAGTGCAGTAATAATTTTCTTTACAGTTATAATAGTGTTAGGTGTTGTATATTTTATATCAGCATATAATACTGGTCAAATTGGGCACAAAAAGTATACTAAATCAGATCAAGCATCAACAAATGCCCCATCATATAGTAACATGATAGCTTTATCAAAAACTTTTAGTCAAAGTGAAGACAAATACATGGTATTATTCTTTTCTAATAAAGATATAAAAGAAAGTTTATCAACAACAATTAATACTTATGATTCAAAAAGTGATGTTACTAAACTTTATAAAGTAAATACTGATGAGGTAATGAATAAGGCTGTATTATCTGATACAGAAAATAAAAACGCAACAAAATCGTCTGATTTAAAAATAAAAAAACAAACTTTAATAGTAATAGAAAATAAAACTATAACAAACTTTATAACTGATGAAGATGAAATATTAAATACATTACAATAAATAAATTATGTATCATTAATAATTAAAAAGGCTATTAATTAACAACATATAATTACTAGCCTTTTTTTATATTATTAATTATTTATTTTGTCATTATAACTTTAAAATAGAAATTCTTTTTTTAAAAAAGCACAATTGATAATTTAATTGTTTTTTCATATAAAAGTGATATAATTAAATAGTATATAATATTGGAGGTTCATATGAAGAAGAATGAATTAACAAATAAAAAAGATAAAATTAATAAAGAAGAAAAAAATAAATTAAAAAAAGAAAATAAAAATTCAAATAACAAAAGTACTTTTTCTTCTGAAGATAAAGAAAAAGTTAAAAGTGATAATAAAAAGGATAAAAAAACTAAAAAAGTTAGTATAAAAGAAGAAAAAGAAAGTAACAAAGAAAATACACCAGAAGAATATCAAAGTTTTGATGAAAATACTAATTTGGATTATAACTTGGATTCAAATAATAAAGAAGAGCATGGAAAAAAGGAAAAGCTTAGTAAATTTTTATATAAAAATAGTAATCTAAAAATATTTGAAGTATTAATTATTATGATATTAACTGCTTCTATTTGTGTATTTTCAACTATCTTAATAATGAACGAAACAGTCTGTATTAAGAAAAATAATGTTATATTAAAGGATTCTAAATTAAAGGAGTTTGAAGAAGTATATGATATAATTAATAGCTCTTATTATAAGAAGACTAATAAGTCTAAACTAATAGAAGGTGCAATAGATGGCATGTTAAAATCCTTAAATGATCCTCATACAAGTTATTTTACAAAGGAACAAACAGATGAGTTTAATACTGAAATGAGTGGTTCTTATAAAGGGATAGGTGCTGAAATAACTATTAATAAAGATAATAACATAATAGTATACTCGGTATTTAAAGGTTCACCAGCAGAAGAAGCTGGATTAAAGTATGGAGATAAAATACTTGAGGTTGACGGAAAATCAACTATTGGTAAAACAACAAATGATGTTTCTTTAATGATAAGAAATGATCAAAATGCTAAAGCAAAGATAAAAATAGAGCGTGATGGAAGTGTAAGCGTCGTTGAAATAGAAAAAAGAGTTGTTGAAATAAATTCTGTTGAATCAAAATCAATTGATAAAAATAACAAAAAGATAGGATATATAGTAATAAATACTTTTGCAGATAATACTTATAGTCAATTTAAAGAAGAACTAGAGAAATTAGAAGAAAAAGGTATTGATAGTTTAATAATAGATGTAAGATCAAATACAGGCGGTTATTTACACTCAGTTACTAGTATTTTAAACATTTTACTACCTGAGGGTAAAACTATGTATCAAATTTCAGATAGAACATCAACAAAAAGTTATCAATCAACATCGTCAGTTTCAAGAAATTATCCAATAGCAGTAATAATAGACGGTTCTAGTGCATCAGCTTCTGAAATTTTAGCTATTGCAATGCAAGAATCTTATGGAGCTACTATAATCGGAACAAATTCATATGGAAAAGGTACTGTACAAACTACAAAAGAATTATCTAATGGTGGAATGTTTAAGTATACAATTCAAAGATGGTTATCCCCAAAAGGAAACTGGATCAATGAAAAAGGCGTAACACCAGATGTAAAAGTAGAATTATCAGATGAATATTTTAAAAATCCGTCTGGCGATACTGATAATCAATTGCAAAAAGCACTTGATATAATTTCTAAAAAGTAGTTTTAAAATATATTATAAATATAAATCAGAAAAAAACATAATAATAAATTAATAAAGTAAAGATTATATAAAGAGAAGTTTACTAAAACTTTTCTTTTTTTAATAAAAAAAGTATAATGTATAATGAAAGATTTATTTATACTAATATTAAAAATTTTTTATGTTATATTAATAAATTAATTACATAGTAAAGAGGTATATATGAAAAAGATGAAAATAGGTGATGAATTTATAGTTCATTGTTACAAACATGATGGTACTGTTTATACGTCATATGAAAAATCAATGTTGTTAGATATAAAGCATGATTATCTAGTATTTGGAAATTACAAAGTCAAAGTAACGGAAATAGATGGTAGAACATGGTATACAAAAGAGCCAGCAATAATTTTTTATTATAAAAAGAAATGGTTTAATATAATAACACAATTTAAGAAAACAGGAATATATTATTATTGTAATATAGCAAGCCCAACAATTATTGAGGGAAATATTATTAAATACATAGATTATGATTTGGACTTAAGATGTTTTCCTGACGGCACATACAAAATTTTAGATGAATCAGAATACGAATACCATAAGAAGAAAATGAATTATCCAAATGAAATAGATATGATAGTAAAAAATGAGTTAAATATGTTAATTAAAGATTATGAGGATAAGAAAGGCCCATTTAATAAGTCTGTAGTGGATAAATATTATAGTATATATATGAATTTGTTATCGAAAAATGATGGATCAACAGAAAATTGTAATAATAAAAAAAGTAAGTAATATAATAAAATGTAAAAAAGATGTGTAAAATTAAAAAAAAGTGTTGACATACCTTTTTTATTATGTTAAATTAATAAAGCACTTGACAAAAAAGTGAAAAAAATTCTTTATTTTTGAAGGCAACAATAATGTGTTTTTTCTTTAAAAAATAACATTATTCAACAATTTTTAAAAAAAATAAAAAAAAATAAAAAAAATTAAAAAAAGTTGTTGACACTTTCAATTCAATATGGTATATTTGATATGCACTTGACAAAAAAGTGTAAAAAAATCCTTTAAATATAAAGGAAGAAATGATCTTTGAAAACTGAGCAAAACGTCAAGATTATTTGAGTAGCTAGGTAAAAACGAATTAAAAAATAAATATATATTTTTGAGAGTTTGATCCTGGCTCAGGATGAACGCTGGCGGCATGCCTAAGACATGCAAGTCGAACGAAGTGGCCCATTGAAGATTGAGTGCTTGCACGATTTCGGATTTGGATTCCCACTTAGTGGCAGACGGGTGAGTAACACGTGGGTAACCTACCCTGAAGACTGGGATAACTACTGGAAACGGT
>JALEND010000025.1 GCA_022768045.1 Mycoplasmatota bacterium
TTAGTAAAAGAAGTAAGTAAAAATAAGTTATACATAAAAGACGCTAGTGGAAACATAATAGATGAATATACCTTAGTAAATAAAAAAGAAGAAGAAAAAGAAAACATAAAAGAAGAAGTTAAAACTACTACTAAGAAGAAAGCTAATTCTAAGAAAAGTAACACTAAAAAGAAAACTACAACAACTAAGAAAGCTAGTGAAACTACAACAACCACAATAAAAAGTGATAATAATAAAGAAAATACAAATGAAGTTGTAAATGAAAAGGTAGTAGAAAAGATAACTTATAAAAGTAATGATACGCCTCTTATAATAATAAATATAGTAGAAGGAATATTACTTTTAGTACTTGCTATATTATTTATTAAAAGCATAAGAAAATCAAAGTAGAAGATATTTCTTATGCTTTTTTTATTGACATTTATTTTTTTAAATTATAAACTATATTTACTTAATTAGGAGAAAAAATTATGAAAAAAAGCAAAAGATTAATTTCATTTATTATGAGTACAGTTATGGCAGGAAGCTTTTATGGATGTAGTAAGAATATTGATACATATGATAAAGAAAGTACTAATGAAAGTATAACAACTACTTTAAATAGCAAGGAAGAAACTACCAAAGAAAAAGAAAAGTGCTTAATCGTTTATGAAGAAAAAACAACTCTTGAAAGTGAAAAGAAGTTTTATGATAAAGATGAAAATATTTATACAAAAGAAGATGTTACAATAACTGAAGAACCATCTTTAGATAGTAAAATAGTAAAAAAAGTTGATAAGTATACTAAGTTAGATTTAATAAAAACAAATGATTCTTGGGATTATGTTTCATTTGATGGAGCTAAAGGTTATGTAAAAAGTAAGTTTACTGATGCTCTTGGTAATGATTATGTAGAAGTTGACATATCTAAACAATTATTATACTTATATGTTGCAAATGAACTTGTAGATACAATTGATATAACTTCTGGAAAAAAAGATAAGTGGGATACTAGAGAAGGATGTAATCCAATATATTCAAAGGAAAGAAATAGACATTTAAAAGGAGATGGATATGATTGTAAGGTTAATTATTGGATTCCTTTTGATGGCGGTATTGGACTTCATGATGCATCGTGGAGAGATGATAGTTCTTTTGGTGGTGATACATATATTGATAATGGTAGTCATGGATGCGTTAGTATGAGAAATGAAGATGCTAAATTAGTTTATGATAATACACATGTTGGAGAAAAAGTTTTAGTACATCATTAAAAATAGTTCTTTTTTATGACTTTTAAAAATATATTATATTAGTAAAATTGAGTAAAGTAAGTATCAATTAAGTATAAAAGTATGTAAAAATGTAAAAATATATAGTATAATTATATTCTGGTAAGAGGTGATATAATGTTTGTATTAACAAAATCTACATTAGCTTTAATGATAAGTTTTATAATCTCTGTTATAATGGGCTATTTTATGATACCTTTATTAAAAAAATTAAATATTGGACAGAGAATTAGTGTGTTTGTTGGTTCTTCACATAAAAATAAGAATGGAATACCAACTATGGGTGGATTAATATTTATTGTTCCAACTATTATTACTATTTTAATAATGTATTTTACGAATAAAATAAATATTAATAGTAATTTACTTATTATATTATTTGTGTTTATAGCATACGCATTTTTAGGATTTTTAGACGATTTTATGAAGATAAAGAAAAAACAAAATGAGGGTTTAACTGATGTTCAAAAGTTACTTGGTCAGGTTATAATAGCGGTTGTTTTCTTCTTTATTTACATGAAAAGTGGATCAGAACCTCTTTTATGGTTCCATGCTTTTAATCTTAAGATAAACATTGGGTGGATTTATGGGTTCTTCATTTTGTTTGTACTTGTTGCATCATCTAACGCAGTTAATATAACTGATGGATTAGATGGGTTAGCTGGAGGTCTTTCTTTTATAGCAACTTTAGTTTTAGGTGTTATAGCATGGTCTACTAACTGGTTATTAGGATATCAAGATATAGCAATATTTTGCTTTATTTTAGCAGGAGCTATACTAGGATTTTTAGTTTATAATGTTTATCCTGCTAGAGTATTTATGGGAGATACAGGTTCTCTTGCAATAGGTGGTGCATTAGGTTCTATTGCTATATTAACAAGACATGAATTAACTTTTGCGGTTATTATGGGAGTGTTTGTTATTGAAACGTTATCAGTTATTATACAAGTATTTTCTGTTTTAGTATTTAAAAGAAAAGTATTTTTAATGACACCACTTCATCATAACTTTGAAAAATTAGGATGGAAAGAACAAGATATAGTTAAAGTATTTTGGATAGCAGGATTAGTTTTAGGAGCTTTGGCAATAGTTTATGGGGCTTGGATTTAATAAGTAAGCTATTACTTAAATTAAGTAGTAGCTTTTTTTTAAGAGAGGTAAAAAGAATGAAAAAAGTTATATATAATGAAGATGAATTAAAGGATAATGAAATAGATAAAGTAGTAACAAGAGTAAAAGCATTAATAATTAATGATAGTGATGATATCTTACTTGGCTATTCAAACAACGTATATCAATTTCCAGGAGGGCACTTAAATAAAAATGAAGATGAAGTATGTGGCTTGATAAGAGAAGTTAAAGAAGAAACTGGTATGGATATATCTGATATAGAAAAAAAGTTGTTTTTAAAGATGGAAGTTTATTCTAAAAATTATAATTATACAAAACTAAATAGAAAAGATGTAATATATTATTATATTATTAATACTAATAAGCATGTTAATTTAAATGAAACTAATTACACTAAGCTTGAAATTAGTGGTAATTTTAAACTTAAAAGGATTAAATTAGATGATGCAATATATGTTATAACTAAAAATTATATAGATTATCCTAACGCTAAACAAATAGCTTTAGAAATGATAGAAGTTTTAGATATTTATAAGAAAAGTATGAAAAAAGTAAGTAGGTAGTACATGATAAAAGAATTAAAAGATTATTTAAATAATGATCACACATTTAGTTTTAAAAAGATGATGGAAATAATATTTTTAATAGTTGTTATATCAGGCTTTTTTGGATGGATATATGAATTTATATTTTATTATTTTAATGGAGGTATGCAAAAGTTTTACTGGCGTGGTGGTAACTTTTTACCTTGGATAAATGTATATGCAACAGGTTCTGTAATTATATTTTTATTAACGTATAAAATAAGAAAGAAACCAATGCTTGTATTTTTGTTAAGTGGTATATCAACAGGTATATTAGAATATTTTTCAGGGTATATGATGCTTAATATAATGCATAAAAAATGTTGGGACTACAATACTGAGATTTTAAACTTCGGTAACATAGATGGTTTTGTTTGTTTAAGATCTGTTTTAGTTTTTTCTTTTAGTGCACTTTTACTTATGTATGTTGTTGTTCCACTAATTTTTAAGTTAGCTAAAAAATTAAATGATAAAACTTTTACAATATTAGCGGTTACTTTATTTTCTATTATAATGTTTGATGAGTTTTATAACCTACTTATTTCAAGAGTATTTTCACTTCCTAGAGCATATGACGTATATAAGAAAATAGGATTTAATTATGTTCATTTTAAATAGAGCAAATATATATTTGTTCTTTTTTATTTTTTTTACGAATAAGTTTAATTGAATAGGATTTGATAATATTGAAAAAATTTGATATTAAACTTTTTATTTCAATTATAATTACTTGTATTTATGGTTGTATTATGATATATTCTTCATCTTGTATTTGGGCAGAGTATAAGTTTGAAAATAAATATCATTATTTTATTATGCAGTTAATTTTTCTTATAATTGGTATTATTATAATGATATTAGTAAGTAAAGTAGACTATAAAGTATATTTAAAAAAATCTAATAAAATATTATTTATATGTATAATTTTACTTATTTTAGTTTTAATACCAGGTATTGGAAAAGTAAGAAACGGATCTAGAAGCTGGTTTGGTATTGGAGGACTTGGCATTCAACCTAGTGAATTTATGAAACTGGCATTAATAATATTTACTAGTAAATACATACATAATAATCCTAAGTGTATGAGTTCTGTAAAAAAAGGTGCGTTTCCAATACTTTTAGTTACCATTATATCTTTTTTGCTTATAATGCTTCAACCTGATTTTGGAACTGGTACAATTTTAGTTATTACAATTATTTCAATGCTTTTTATCTCAGGTATTGAAACATCGTTTTTTATTAAATCTATGTTTGTTCTTATATCACTTGCTTCTATTTTAATTTTAGCAGCACCATATAGACTAAAAAGGGTAGTATCATTTTTAAATCCATGGAGTGATCCTTTAGGAACAGGATTTCAAGCTATTCAGTCTTTATATGCAATAGGACCAGGCGGATTATTTGGACTTGGTTTTGGTAACTCTATTCAAAAACATTTTTACTTACCAGAACCACAAACAGATTTTATATTTTCAATAATATCAGAAGAACTTGGAATACTTGGTATTATTTCAGTTGCAGCGTTATTTTTATTCATAATAATAAGATGCGTTAAAATATCTGCAAAAGCACCAGATATGTTTTCTAAATTTATATCATTTGGAATATTATTTCAATTATCTTTTCAAGCACTTCTTAACTTATCAGTTGTAGTAGGACTTATTCCTGTAACTGGTGTTACACTTCCTTTCTTTTCTTATGGAGGTTCATCACTGTTAATTACCATGATAAGTATGGGAATAATATTAAACATATCAAGACATGAAAAATAGAGTAATATTGTTAAAAAATAAGTAATTGTAAATTGATAAAATAATGTAAGCTATGGTATAATTTACTTATAATAAAGCTGCGATGCGAAAAAAGTTATGGGTGTTAGATTATGGATATAGATTTATTAGAAAAATTAGAACCTGATGTAAGAGAAAGATATGAGAAAAAAGAGCTAACAATTAAGGATTTGCTAGATCAAAAAAACGTTTTTTTAAACATTCCAATTTCTTCATACATGGATAAAAAAATGGAAGATTTAGTTAATTTTTTTAGTAATAATTATGGAGATTTTAAGTTTAAAGAATTAGTGTATAAATATCCTGATTTCTTTTTATATTTAGAAAGAATTTCTGACTTTAAAACTTTTAGTATTTATTTAAGGAAAATGGATGATATAAATTATTGTTTTAAAAAAGCAGTAAAGATGAGATAGATAGTAATTATTCGAGTAGTTATGTAAAGCCTACTAAGTTATATGACGATAATGAAATATATGATCATTTAGTTAAAATAGATGGAGCATTGAGTAGATATCCAAGTACGTTTTTTCCTGAAATAAAAAGAAAATGGAAACAAGTTACAATAGACTTAGTAAAGAAAATAAATAATAGTGCAGCAGGATTAACAGATAACAGAAATCCAAATACGGTTGTAATACTTATTAATACTGGAAGTTTATTATTTGAAAGTACTCTTCATCATGAGATGATGCATTATATTGATTGCTATTTAGCTTCAAGCGTTGGAGCTTCTACCTTAGAAAATAGTATGATGGTGTATAATCCAAATGGATTTACTTATGGAAATCAAAATAATGATTACGTATATCGTTATGCTAATCCTTATTACTTTTTATCTGGTTATGCAAAGACAAATTATAAGGAAGATAGAACAGTTATATTTGAAGATTTAATGACTAGGACTTGGAAAAGAGAGTACCATGTAAAGGGTAATCCAATAAATGAAAAAGCAAAGGTAATTAGTAAGCAAATGAGTATGTACTTAGATTCTGTTTCAGATAATGTAACAGAATCTTGGGAAAAATTTATAGAGTGGTAAAAAAAATATATAAATTTTAAAAAAAGTGTTGACAAAAATAATGGGTATGCTATAATAAAGACATCCTAAAGGTAATTAATAATAAGTATTTAATAAAATTTAAGAAATTAAATTTATATTTAAATGATTACTTGTTATTGATTTATATCATTGCTTGTTTAGAATGGTATATGAAAATGGTCGCAGGAGATCAATCTTATTTAACTTTGGGAGTTACAATTGTAAGTGAGAAAGAAAACTCATTGGAATAAGATATCACACTAAATACTGATAATATTTAGAAAATAAATATGAGGTTTGCTTATATTTAGAAGTGATTTTTCTATTCAAACTAAAAAAATGGTAGCTTTATCAGGGCTACTATTTTTTTGTTTTTTTTGATATAATTTTGGTAGGTGATTTAATTGAAAAAAGAAAATATTAGAAACTTTAGTATAATTGCACACATAGATCATGGTAAAAGTACCATTGCAGATAGAATATTAGAAAAAACTCATAGTATTGAAAAAAGAGAGTTAAAAGATCAATTATTAGATCAAATGGACTTAGAACGTGAACGTGGTATTACAATTAAACTAAACTCAGTTTCTTTAAAATATAAATATAATAATGAAGAGTATTTGCTTAATTTAATAGATACTCCAGGACATGTTGATTTTTCTTATGAAGTATCAAGAAGTTTAGCTGCATGTGAGGGGGCTATTTTAGTTGTTGATGCTGCTCAAGGTATAGAAGCTCAAACACTAGCTAATATGTATCTAGCTCTTGAAAATAATTTGAAAATAATACCTATCATTAATAAGATAGATTTACCTAATGCAGATGTAGATAAAGTAAAAAAAGAAATAGTAGACACATTTGGTTTTGATGAAGAAGATATAATACTTACAAGTGCTAAAACAGGAGTAGGCATAGATGAGTTATTAAAAGCTGTTATAGAACGCATTCCTTCACCTAAATGTGATGATAATAAAGAATTACAAGCACTTATATTTGATAGTTTTTATGAGTCTTATAGAGGTGCTATTATATGGCTTAGGGTTGTTAATGGTACTATAAAAGTAGGAGATAAAATTAAGATGATTTCTACTGGTACTGAATATGAAGTGGTAGAGCTAGGTGTACATAATCCTCATGAAGTTAAGAAAAAAGAGTTAAAATCAGGTGAGGTAGGTTATTTATGTGCCTCTATTAAAAGTGTAAGTGATATTAAAGTAGGAGATACTATTACTCATAAAAAAAGTAATGTAAAAGCTCTTAGTGGTTATAAAGCTATGAAACCAATGGTTTTCTGTGGACTTTATCCTACTATTTCAAGTAAGTATAATGATTTAAGAGATGCACTTGAAAAACTAAAGTTAAATGATGCTTCACTTTCTTTTGAACCGGAGGTTTCAACTGCCTTAGGTTTTGGGTACAGATGCGGATTTTTAGGTATGTTACACATGGATGTAATAGAAGAACGTATTGAAAGAGAATTTAAAATAGATATAATTGCAACAAGTCCATCTGTTGTGTATGAAGTAGAACTTACAAATGGTACATCTAAAATGGTAGATAATCCTAATGATATGCCAGATAGAACTGTTATTAAGAATATTAAAGAACCTTATATTAGAACAAATATATTTGTGCCAAGCAGTTTTATAGGTAGTGTGATGGAGTTATGTCAAAATAAAAGAGGAACTTATATAGACATGGATTATATTAATCCTACTAGGGTAAATATTCATTATGAATTACCTTTATCAGAAGTGGTATATGATTTCTTTGATAAGTTAAAATCATTTACATCTGGTTATGCTTCTTTTGATTATGAAATAATAGGCTATAAACCAAGCAACTTAGTTAAAATGGATATACTTATTAATGGTGAAGCAGTTGATGCACTATCTGTTATTATTCATAAGGATTTTGCATATAACAGAGGTAAACAAATAGTAGAAAACTTAAAAAAACTAATTCCAAGACAATTATTTGAAGTACCAATACAAGCTTCTATTGGAAATAAAGTGATTGCAAGAAGTGACATTAAAGCAATGAAGAAAAACGTATTAGCTAAATGTTATGGTGGAGATGTTTCAAGAAAAAGAAAATTATTAGAAAAGCAAAAAGAAGGTAAAAAAAGAATGAAGAGGGTAGGTAATGTTGAAATACCGCAAGAGGCATTTTTGTCAGTGTTGAAAGTAGATGATGAATAATGGATAAATTTGATAGTTTAAAAAATGAAGTTACCGCTGTAAAATTAGCAGATTTTATAGAAAAAATATTAAATAGTGAAGATGATATAAAAAGCATTTCAGATAAAATAGAAAAAAACGGTTATATAATACATAATACAAGCATTAATCTAGATGGTATAGCAGATGAATTAGCTGTTTTTGTATACATAATTACTGATAAAAATGGTAATACAGTTATTCCTATTCAACCTATTTTATACTCAAAAAATGAGTCTGAGGTAAGTAACTTAATGCCTGAAATATATAAAAACGGATTATGCCTTTCAGTTGCCTCTGGAACATTTAAAATACTAGATTTAAAAAAGAAAAACTTTGATAAAAATAATGACTTAATAAAAGAAGCTTATATTTATTCATTTGATGATGCTTTAGTAAGCAAAAAACACATATTTGGTTTTATTGATGATAAAGTGATAGTTTATGACCCAGAAAAAAGAAAAAAACTATATGAATTTGATGGCTTTGACACAGAAGATAATCATATTTATGGTTTTTATCAAGATCCAGATGACATAAATCATTATGTTAGATTAGTATTTGATGATGAAATGAAGCTTATTAATAATGAGATAAATGATGTTTTAGATGATATGGAAGTAACACTTATTATACCTAAGAAAATGAATCTTGATAAAAAGACTGTTATAAATTATGCAAAAAATATTTTTAGGGATTATGAAAACTTAAATTATATTGATAATGAAAAATTACTAAGATCAGGGATGTATTTACAATGATAAAAAGTATATACATACATATTCCATTTTGTAAAAATATATGTTCATACTGTGATTTTTGTAAAAATTATTATAATAAAGACATTATAGATAAATATTTAGATGCACTTAATAATGAAGTTTTAGACTTGTATAAAAATGAAGAAATAAAGACCATTTACATAGGAGGCGGAACTCCAAGTTCTTTATCACTAAAAGAGTTAGATAAACTATTTAGTATAATAAGTAAAATAAATTTATCAAAAGTATATGAATTTACCTTTGAATGTAATTATGATGATATAACAGAAGAATTATTAAAAAAATTAAAACTTAATAAAGTAAATAGATTAAGTATTGGAATAGAGTCATTTAATGAGAAGTTTTCAAAACTATTAAACAGAAAAATAAATAAAAAAGAAATGTTAGATAAAATAAACTTAAGTAAAAAATACTTTGATAATATAAGTATTGATTTAATGTATGGTATGCCTGGTCAAACATTAGAAGACCTAAATAATGATATAGATATGTCTTTAAAACTAGATATTACGCATGTTAGTTTGTATTCTTTAATATTAGAAGAACATACTAAATTATATTTAAAAGTAAAAGAAGAAGTAGATGAAGATGTGCAAAGTAGTATGTACAATTTAATAGTAAATAAATTATCTAATAAGTATAAAAGATATGAGATATCTAACTTTTCAAAAGAAAAGTATGAATCAAAACATAATCTAACGTACTGGAATAACATTCCTTATTATGGTTTTGGAGCAGGAGCATCCGGTTTTATCAAAAATGTTAGATATACTAATACTAAAAGTGTTTTTAAATATATAAACGAAAGAAAAATTTGTGAAAAAGAAGTATTAAGTAAAGAAGATTTAATGAAAGATGAAGTGATGCTTAATTTAAGAAAAACATCTGGAATAAATAAAAATACGTTTAAGAAAAAGTATGAAGTTGAATTAGATAAGGTATTTAATTATAAAAACTTAATAGAGATGAATCTAATTAATGAAACAGAAAAAAACGTATTTATTATGCCTGATAAGTTTTTTGTATCAAATGAGATAATTATAATGTTTCTTGACTCATATATTAAAAATAATTGATTTTAGAAAAAAATTAATATATAATTATCTTAGAATAGAAAGGAATTATTATTTATGGAAGAAAAAGAAGAAGTTCTTGATTTAGAAGATGTATCTGATATTAAGGCAGAAGATAGTAAAGATTCTAAAAAAGAAGAGGAAACAAAAACAGATAATAAAGAAGTAAAAGATACTAAAGATGAATCTAATGTAAATAAAGAAAATAATATTTCTTCTGAAACTAATAATACTTCTTTACCAAGTACTGATAATAAAACTGGGGTTAAGGCTGATACTAAGCAGCTACCTAAAAAGGAAAATAAGAAAAAGGAAACAATTAAGCTTACTCCTAAGAAAAAGGCTATAATAGCGGTTTTATCTTTTTTACTTGTAATTGATATTGCTGTTTTAGTTATGTATATAATTGGTTTTGAAAAGATATTTACGTTTATAAAATAAGTTGCTTTGTGCAATTTATTTTTTTTTAATAAAATTTTAATTATTTTTTAGCACTTATGTATTGACAGTGCTAATTTAACATATTATAATATTAGTAGACTACAAAAAGAAGGTGATGATATTTGCTTACAGAAAGACAAAATAAGATTCTAAAGTTGATTATAGAAGATTATATTAAGACAGCTAATCCTGTTGGGTCATCTTTAATATGTAAGGTGCTTAATTGTTCATCAGCTACTGTTAGAAATGAGATGGCTTATTTAGAGAATATTGGTTATCTTGAAAAGACTCATACTTCATCTGGTAGAGTTCCTAGTGAAAAAGGTTATAGATATTACGTAGATAACTTAATGGAACCTAAGAAGATGACTGGTGAAGATGTTCTAAAACTTCAAACAATATTTGATAATAAGAAACTTGTTTTATCCGATGTTATAACAAGAAGTCTTGATATAGTATCTGAAATTACTAATTGTACCTCGTTAGTTTTAGGATCAAGTAGTACTGAGAATAAACTAAAACAGGTAGAAGTAGTGCCATATAGTGATACATCACTAATAGCAATTGTTATAACTGATAAAGGACATGTAGAACATAAAGAAATTAACGTAGATGAAACCGTTAGCCCAAACGAAATAAAGAAAGTAGTCGAATTAATTAATAAACTTCTTGTTGGAACAGCACTTAGTGAAATAAGTTCTAAATTAGAGTTTGAAATTAAACCTATTATTGGTAATTTTGTTAAATCTCATGAAGCTTTATATCAAGCATTTTATAATGCATTTTCAGAATTTTCTTATAGATCACATATGCATATGGCAGGAAGAACTAAGCTTCTTAATTATAGAGAATTTGATGACGTTAGTAAGGTAAAAGATATATTAAATAAGTTTGATAATAAAGATGAAATACAAAAAATAGAGGCATCAGATGGTGATGTAAATGTTTATATTGGCCATGAAAGTAATTTTGATGATGATGTATCAATAATTAAAACTAAGTATAGTAAAGATGGTCATGAGGGAACTATAGCAATAGTAGGACCTAAGAGAATGGATTATGAAAGAATTGTTTCGCTATTAGATTTTATAAAGCGTAATATAGAAGGGTAAGATATGAAAGAAGATAAGAATAAAAAAGAAAAAATAAAGGAAAAAGATAAAGTTAAAGAAAAAGATAAAAAGGAAACAAAAAAAGAAGAAACTATATCTCTTACTAAAGAAGAAGCTTTAAAAATGAATGAAAAACTAAAAGAAGCTGAAAATGAAGCTATAAGAGCAAAGGCAGATTTAATAAATTATAGAAAGAGAAAAGATGAAGAAACTTCTAAGATATTAAAATATTGTAATGAAGATTTAATATTAGAAATTCTTCCAATCTTAGATAATTTTGAAAGAGCTATTAAAATGGATGATGATAATTTAGAAGATGAAGTATCTAAGTTTTTAGAAGGAATGAAAATGGTTTATGCATCACTTACAAGTGCTCTTGAAAAGTATGGAGTAAGTGAAATAGAAGCACTTAATAAACCTTTTGATCCACAGTATCATCAAGCTGTTATGACTGAGGAAGTAAAAGATAAGGAAAAAGAGATTGTTTTAGAGGTATATCAAAAAGGATATATGCTTAAAGATAAAGTTATTAGACCAGCAATGGTTAAAGTTAATAAATAAGAAAGGAATGATTAATTATGAGTAAAATAATTGGTATTGACTTAGGAACAACAAATTCATGTGTTTCAATATATGAAGGAGGAGAAGCTAAGGTTATAGCTAACAAAGAAGGAGAAAGAACAACTCCATCTGTTGTAGCTTTTAAAAATGGAGATATTATAGTAGGAGGAGCAGCTAAAAGACAAATGGTTGTTAATCCTGATACTATAAGATCTATAAAAAGATTAATGGGTACTGATAAAAAGGTAAAAGCAAATGGTAAAGAGTATACTCCAGAAGAGGTATCTGCAATGATATTAGGAGACTTAAAGAAAACTGCTGAAAGTTACTTAGGAGAAAACGTAACAAAAGCTGTTATTACAGTTCCTGCATACTTTAATGATGCACAAAGACAAGCTACTAAAAACGCTGGTAAGATTGCTGGACTTGAAGTAGAAAGAATTATTAATGAACCTACTGCAGCAGCACTTGCATATGGTCTTGATAAACAAGAAAATGCTCAAACAGTACTTGTATATGACTTAGGTGGTGGTACATTTGATGTATCTATATTAGAGTTAGGTGATGGAGTATTTGAAGTTAAATCTACATCAGGAAATAACCATTTAGGTGGAGATGACTATGACCAAAGAATAGTTGATTTCTTAGTAGATGAAATTAAAGATGAATATGATCTTGATATAACACAAGATAAGATGGCTATGCAAAGATTACAAGATGCAGCAGAAAAAGCTAAAAAAGATTTATCTGGTATGACTACAACTCAAATTTCATTACCATTCTTAGCTCAAGCTAAAGATGGTGTTGTAAACTTTGAAATAGCACTTACTAGATCTAAGTTTGAAAAATTAACTGAGGATTTAACAGAACAGACTCTAGAACCAGTTAGAAAAGCTTTAAAAGACGCTAAGTTAACTAAGAATGATATTGATAAAGTATTATTAGTTGGTGGTTCTACTCGTATTCCTAAAGTACAAGAAGTAATTAAAGAAGAACTTGGTAAAGAACCATCTAAAGGTGTTAACCCAGATGAAGTAGTTGCTATGGGAGCTGCTATACAAGGTGGAGTATTATCTGGAGATGTTAATGACATAGTATTACTTGATGTTACACCACTTTCACTTGGTATTGAAACAATGGGTAATGTTATGACTACATTAATTGAAAAGAATACTACAATACCAACTTCTAAGTCACAAGTATTCTCAACAGCAGCTGATAACCAACCAGCAGTTGATATACATGTTCTTCAAGGTGAAAGAACAATGGCATCTGATAACAAGACTTTAGGAAGATTCCAATTAACTAACATTCCACCTGCACCAAGAGGAGTACCTCAAATTGAAGTTACATTTGATATAGATGCAAACGGAATAGTTAATGTTAAAGCAAAAGACTTAGGAACTGGTAAAGAACAAGCAATAACTATTACATCATCAACAAATTTATCTGATGAAGAAATTGATAGAATGGTAAAAGAAGCTGAAGCTAATAAAGAAGCTGATGAAAAGAAAAAAGCATTAGCAGATGCTAAAAACGAAGCTGATCAAATGATCTTTTCAACTGAAAAATCTATTAAGGAATTAGGAGATAAAGTTGATAAGAAAGATAAAGAAGAAGCAGAAAAATTAATAAAAGATTTAACTGATGAATTAAAAAATGATGATGTTGATAAAATAAAAGAGAAAACAGAAAAATTATCTTCAAAAGCAATGGAATTTGGGGCTAAAGTATACGAAGAAGCTAATAAAAAATCTCAAGAAACTGCTGAAAAAGAAGGTAATAAGAAAAATAAAAAAGATGACGACGAAGTAGTAGACGCAGAATATGAAGAAAAAAAATAATTTAAAGTTCTAGCAGTATTTGCTAGAACTTTATGTATAAATGAAAGGAAAAAAGGTCTATGGCTTTAGAAGAAAAATTAAGAAATGATATAAAAGATGAATACAAATGGGATTTATCAAAAATATACAGTAGTAAAGAAGATTGGCAAAAAGATTTTGATGTAGTAAAAGAAGAAATATTAAAAATTAAAGATTACAAAGATAATTTTTTAAAAGATGGTAAAAAGTTTTATGAGTTTTTAAAATATGATGAAAATGTATCAAGAAGATTGGAAAAAATATATTATTATGCACATTTAAATTATGATGCTGATACACTAAATGAAAAATATAAAGTAATGATGAATAAAGTTTCTGATTTATATGTTATATATAATGAATTATCTTCTTTTGTTACACCAGAATTATTAAAACTGGATAAGAAAAAATTAGAGTCATTTTATGATGATGAAGAAAAGCTTAAAGAATATAAATTTAATATTGAAAATATATATAGGTACAAAGAACATACATTAGACGAAGATAAAGAAAGAATGTTATCTAACTTATCAAATTGTTTGTCAAGCCCAGAAGAAATATATGAAGTTTTAACTGACTCTGATTTTGAATATGATTATATTATTGACGAGAATGGAAACAAAGTTAAATTTAATGAAAGCAATTATTCGTTATTTATTAAATCAAAAGATAGAAATATACGAAAAAAAGCATTTGAAATGCTTCATGATAAGTATAAAAAATACATTAGAACAATTGCAACAATTTATAAAAGTGAAGTAGAAACTAACGTTGTAACAGCTAAAATAAAAAATTATGATAGTGCAATTAGTGCATCTCTTTATTCTGATAATGTACCTGTAAAAATTTATGATAATTTAATAAAAGTTGTAAATGATAATTTAAATGTTTTATATAATTATTATGATTTAAAGAAAAAAATATTATCGCTAGATGAATTTCATATGTATGATACTTATGTTGAAATAATTAATAAAGTAGATAAAAAATATACTTTTGATGAAGCTAAAGAGATGGTAATAAGTGCATTAAGTGTATTAGGTGATGAGTATATAAGTAATTTAAAAAAAGCCTTTGATGAAAAGTGGATAGATATTTATCATAATAAAGGTAAAAGATCTGGTGCATATTCATCAGGTAACTATGATATTAATCCATACGTTTTATTAAATTATGAGGGTACTTTAGATGATGTTTCAACATTAGCTCATGAATTAGGTCATTCAATGCATACTTATTTATCTTGTCATAATAATCCTTATCAATATTCATCATATGAAATATTTGTAGCAGAAGTTGCATCTACTGTTAATGAATTGCTTCTTGCAAATTATATGCTTAAAAATTCTAAGGATAAAAATGAAAAATTAGCAATTATAAATCATATTTTGGATTTATATAAAGCAACCCTTTTCAGACAAACAATGTTTGCAGAATTTGAACAAAAAACTCATAGTTTAAGGGAACAAGGCGAAGTATTAACAAGTGATTTATTATCAAATATATATTATGATTTAATAAAGAAATATTTTGGTAAAAATGTGGTTTGTGATGATTTAATTAAGTATGAATGGGCTAGAATACCTCATTTCTACTATGGTTTTTATGTATATAAATATGCAACTGGAATATCAGCAGCAAGTTATATTGTAGATGGAATTTTAAATAACAAAGAAGGTCAATTAGAAAGTTATATTAATTTCTTAAAAACTGGAGGTTCTATGTATCCATTAGATGAGCTAAAAGTTGCAAATATAGATTTAACTAATGAAGAAGTTATTCAATCAGCCATTAAGACTTTTGAAAAATATATAAAAGAGTTTATTGAAATTTATAACAGTTAGGAGTGATAAAGCATGAATAAGAAAGACTATTATGAAGTACTTGGTGTTTCTAAAGATGCTACTGATGCAGAAATAAAAAGTGCTTTTAGAAAATTAGCTAAAAAATATCATCCTGATATCTCAAAAGAAGAAAATGCAGCAGAAAAATTTAAAGAGGCTCAAGAAGCTTATGCTGTGTTATCTGATAAAGAAAAAAGAAGTAAATATGATCAATTTGGTCATGCTGCTTTTGATCAAAATGGTGGATATGGAGGTTTCTCTGGATTTGAAGACTTTGATGCATCTGATATATTAAGAGATATATTTGGTCAAGGTTTTGGATTTGGTTCATCATTCTTTGGAGGTTCAGGTAGAAGTTCTTCTACAAATAGAAAAACAAAAGGTCCAGACGTTAGTGTTATATTTGAAATGACATTTGAAGAAGCAGCTTTTGGTTGTGAAACAACAGTTGGACTTGATATTATGGATAATTGTGAAGAATGTGGTGGTAAGGGAGGACATAATCCTGAAACTTGTCCTACTTGCCATGGTACTGGTGTTGTAACAAAAGAACAAAGAAGCTTATTTGGTACATTTGCATCACAAAGTGTATGTACAAATTGTAATGGTACAGGAGAAATATATAAAACTAAGTGTACAAATTGCAGGGGTACTGGTAAAAAGAAAGTTAAGAAAACAATAAAGGTAAAAGTACCCGCTGGTATTCAAACAGGAGATCATTTAAGAGTGCCTGAAAAAGGACCTGCTGGTGATAATGGAGGACCTAACGGAGATGTATATATTGAGTTAAAGGTAAAAGATCATCCATTATTTGAAAGAGATGGTAGTGATTTATACTTAACACTTCCACTTACCATAGCAGAAGCAGCATTAGGATGTAAAAAAGAAGTACCAACGTTAGATGGTACAATTGTATTAAATATTCCATCTGGAAGTCAGTCTGGTGAAAAACATAAAGTTAGAGGTAAGGGACTTAAAAGTCCGTCTAGATCAGGCGTTGGTGACTTATACGTTGTATTAAAGGTAGTTGTTCCAACTAAGTTAGACAGAAAGCAAAAGAAGATGTTAGAAGAGTTATCAGAAACTAATTTAAAGACACCTTACTTTACTAAGTATGAAAAATATTTAAGTAAAATGAAATAAGCTATTAAAAGTAGCTTTTTTTAATAATTTTTAATTATGAATTACCTTTATATAATGTTATAATAAGTATGAAGAAGGTGATTAAAATAGAAAAAATATTAATAGTGGATGATGAAAAAGATATAGCAGAACTTGAAAGTGACATATTAGAAGCTGAAGGATATAGTACTGTTATAAAAAATGATGGATCATCTGCGATAGAAGAAATAGAAAATAATGATTTTGATTTAATATTACTTGATATTATGATGCCTGATATATCTGGTACAGAGGTTTGTGCTAAGATAAGAAATATTACTAAGGCTCCTATAATATTTATAAGTGCTAAAACGCAGCTAATAGATAAGCTAGTTGGTTTTGAAGTAGGAGCAGATGATTATATTACAAAACCTTTTATAAATGAAGAATTTTTAGCAAGGGTAAAAGCTCACTTAAGAAGAGAAGGAAGAAGTGAGAAGAAAAGTAAGAGTAAAATAATAGAAATAGGCGAGATAAAAATAAATAAAGAAAGCTTTGAAGTATATAAAAATAATGAAAATATTATTTTATCAACTAAAGAATTTGAATTATTATCTTACTTAATGGAAAATGCTGGTATTGTTTTATCAAAGGATCAAATATATCAAAATGTATGGAAAAATAATTATGGAGACATAGGTACAGTTGCTGTTAATATAAAAAGTTTAAGAAATAAGTTAGATAAAGATGAAAAATACATTAAAACAATTTGGGGTATGGGATATAAGTTTGTTAAGGTGGTTTAATTGAATTTTAATTGGTCATTTAAAAAAATTACTATTTTAATAACTATAGCATTAATTTCCTTAAATTCTATATTTCTTTTTTCATATTATAAGTTTTACTTATCTAATAAATTAGTAGATAACATAGTAGAGGCTAAAGATTATAATCATAGAAAATTATATTACTTAACAAGACTAATAGATGGTAATAGCCTAGAAGAAACCGTTGATATATTAGATTCTTATGCTAAGAAAAATAATGGTTATATTACTCTTTCTACTTTGGACGGGAAAATTATCTATCAAAAAAAATCAACTGGTAAATTATTTTCTTCAACAACGTTTGTTTACATAGATGGAAATAACTATGAATTAACTTATTCATCATCTTCTATAGCATCAGGTCTTTCTTTTATGAAGAAGTTTGTATTTTATGAAATAATTATTATATCAGTAATACTACTTATTATATTTACCATTAATTCTACTAAGATAATAAATCCAATGGAGATTATTTTAAAAGATATTAATGATTATAAATTTGGTAAAATACCGTATAAAAGAAAACTACCTAAAAACATGCAACAAATACAAAATACCTTTGTTGATATGACTATGTCACTTGAAGAGGAAAAGGAAAATCAAAATAGAATAATAGCATCTATTTCTCATGACATAAAAACACCTTTAACATCTGTTATAGGGTATGCAGATTTGCTTAAAAATAAGAATTTAAGTGATGAAAAAAAGAAAAGTTACATTGACAAAATATATAATAAAGCTTTAATGATGAAAGATATTTTAGAAGAGTTTGACGATTATCAAAGCTGCAATATAAAAGATACTCTAAAATTAGAAGAAAAGAAAATAGATGATATTTTAGAAGATATAAATAATAATTATTATGATGATTTAAAAGAAAAGAAGATTAACTTAATAATAAATAATAATGCTAAAAATAAATTTATTAAAATAGATTACATAAAGATAAAAAGAATATTTAGTAACGTAATTACAAATAGTGTTAAAAACTTTAATGGAAAGCCTGGTGCGATAAAAATAAATGTAACATATGATAAAGAAAAGGTACGTTTTGAAGTTGCTGATAATGGTGGAGGGGTAGATGAAAAGGATTTAAAAAAGATATTTAAGCCTCTTTATACAACTGATCCATCTAGAAAAATATCTGGTTTAGGTCTTTCTATATGTAAGCAAATAATAAGTGCTCATGATGGTAATATTCATGCTAAAAATAATAGTGAAAATGGTCTTAGTATTATTTTCTACATTCCATGTTAATTTAATATTTTTTAATAATTTTTATATAGATATTTAATATTTGTATTATATAATTAAAGTGTAATTAGAAAATAAGTGGTTATTCTAATTATAATTATACACTCAAAAAAAACACTACTTACTCCTTTATACCACTTAATAAAAGATCACTGTTATGTGATCTTTTTTTGTTTAATAATTACAACATTTTCTTTTTTATGTTAGCAAGTCCATCTTTTTCTAATCTAGATAATTGTGCTTTTGATATACCTCTTTCTTCTGCTATTTCCATTTGTGTTTTTCCAATTAAATCTCTATCTGTTATAATTCTTTTTTCTTTTTCTTTTAAATCATTTATGGCTTCTTTTAATGATATATTATCTATCCAGCTTGATGCCATGTTCTTTTTTGATTCTAGTTGATCTTCTAAGTAAATAGTATCACCACCATCATTATAAATAACTTCAGACATACTAATTGGATCTTTCATAGCTTCTAGTGCTACTATAATATCTATTACATCAACATTTAATTTTTTAGCTAACTTTTCATTAGAAAGTTCTTTTCCATTAACTATAAAGTATTCTTCTTTTTCCTTAAATATTTTATATGCTAAATCCTTAATACTTCTAGATATTCTAATATTACTATTATCTCTTAAATATCTTCTTATTTCTCCTAATATTAAAGGTACTGCATAAGTAGAAAACTTAACATTATGTGACATATCAAAGTTATCAATTGCTTTCATAAGGCCTATGCATCCTATTTGAAATAAGTCATCCATATTATCAACTCTATTTTGATAGTTTTTAAGTATTGATAAAACTAATTTTAAATTACCAAGTGCAATTTCATCTCTTACATTTTTATTACCACTTTTAAGTTTTTTAAATAAGTAATCCATCTCTTCTTTAGTTAGTACTTTAATTGAATTTGTGTTTATACCTGTTATATCTACTTTAAACCTTGCCAATTTTATCACCATCCGTTTACGTAATGGTAATAAAATATTTTAAATATACAATAATTAAGATATATTTTATATACTACTTTTGTTTGATTTTATCTACTACATGTTATATAATATTAGATGTTAGTAATGTGATGCTAATTATATATAATAGAAGGAGAATAAAGATGAAAAAGAAATTTTTAAAAAGAATAATTTTATTTTTTGTGTGTATAGCCTTATTTTCTTTGGTTTATATACCATTATTTAAAGATTTAAAATTCGGACTTGATTTAAAAGGTGGATTTGAGGTTTTATATCAAGTTAAAAGAAGTGATGGAAAAAGTTTAAAATCGGGTGATTTAAAAAGTACTTATGATGTGCTAAAAAGAAATGTTGACTCTCTTGGAGTATCAGAACCTGAACTTACAATGGAAGGTGATGATAGAATAAGAGTAAAACTTGCAGGGGTAACAGATATAGAAGGCGCTAGAAAAATATTAAGTAGGGTTGCTAATGTTTCTTTTAGAGATGTTAATGATAATTTGTTAATGGATGCTAGTGTTATAAGTCGTGCTAAGTTAACTTATGATGAATCTGATAAACCAGCTATTCAATTAATAGTTAAAGATAATGAAAAGTTTTTATCTGCTACTACGAAAGTTAGTGGTATGGAAAGTGGTAAAAACTTAATGGTTATTTGGTATAACTATGAAAAGGGTGTTAACTCATATAGTAAAGATAAGGATACTTGCGGAGCAGAAGGAAGTGACTGTTTATCAGCAGCTACTGTATCACAAGGATTTTCAGACAACGTTATGATAACTGGTAATTTTGAAAAAGAAGAGGCAGAAAGCCTTGCAGATAGTATAAATGCTGGATCTATTTCAACTAAATTAACTGAGATATCTAGTCAAAATGTTAATGCATCATATGGTAAAGGTGTTTTATCAAAAACTTTTGTTGCTGGTGTAATAGGAATGATTATTGTAATCATATTTATGACTATTTTATATAAGTTCTCAGGATTTATATCAGGTATTAACTTAATTTTATACATGTTACTTGTAATGGGCATATTTTGGCTTATAGGAGGAGTACTTACTTTACCTGGAATTGCAGCTTTAGTACTAGGTATTGGTATGGCTATTGACTCATGTGTTGTTACTAATGAACGTATAAAAGAAGAGTTAGAAAAAGGACATAATATAAAGACTTCTTACATAAATGGTAATAAGAGTTCTTGGAGTACAATATTTGATGCAAACGTAACTACACTTATAGTAGCAATTGTGTTATTTATATTTGGTGAATCTTCAGTTAAAGGTTTTGCTACAATGTTAATGATAACTATTTTTGCAACAATGTTTGTTATGGTATTAATTAATAAAAAGGTATTAAAATTCTTTGTTAATACTGGTGTGTTTGATAAAAATCCATCTAAGTTTATTAGATATAATAAAGTAAAAAAAGAGAAGAAGGAAATTAACTCTATTAAAATGTTAAAGAAATGTATTTCTATATCTTCTATATACTTAGTAATTGGTGTTATATTCTTTTGTGTTGTAGGTCTTAATTTAGGTATTGATTTTAGAAGTGGTACTGATGTTACTATAAATGCTAAAAATATTAGTGTATCTAAAATTAGAGAAGATTTTAAAACACTTAACTATGACATTGTTTCAATAGAAAAACAAGAAAATAATGAAATATACGTTAAATTAAATGATGAATTAAAAGAAAAAGGAATCAATAAGGTAAATAATTACTTTGAAGATAAATATGATGCTAAAACGGAGATAAACGTTGTAACAAACATAGTAAAACAAGATTTAATTAAGAATGCTATATTCTCAGTTATTTTAGCAGCAATAGGTATAATTATTTATGTATCATTTAGATTTAAGTTTAGTTTTGCTATTTCATCTATTTTAGCATTATTACATGATGTGTTATTTGTTATTATATTATTCTCTATATTTAAAATAGAAGTTAATGTAATATTTATAGCAGCAATTTTAACAATAGTTGGTTACTCAATTAATAACACAATAGTAGTATTTGATAGAATAAGAGAACACTTAAATGAAAATAAAAACATCTCAAGAGATGAGTTAAAGGCATTAGTTAATAAGAGTATAACAGAAACTATGACTAGATCTATTTATACTACTTTAACAACTTTAATACCAGTTATATGCTTAATTGTTCTTGGATCAAAAGGAATATTAACATTTAACTTAGCATTAATATTTGGTCTTGTAGCTGGACTTTATTCATCAGTTTTCTTAGCAGGACAAGTATGGTACTTGCTTGAAAGAAAAAATTATAAAGAAAAAATAACAAGTAGTAAAAATAAAAGTAAAAAATAGAAATGGGTGATTATATTGAAGCCAAGTGAAAGTGCTTATACTTTAGATGATTTATTAAATAAAGCAAAAGAATACATAGATAAAAAAGAAGATTTAGAACTAATTGAAAAAGCTTATTCTTTTGCTTCTAAAGCTCATGCTGGGCAGCTTAGATTAACGGGTGATCCTTATATGCTTCACCCTTTAAATGTTGCTTATATTCTAACTGAGATATATGCAGATAGTGAAACTCTTTCAACTGCACTTTTACACGATGTTATTAACTTTGCAAGTGTAACTTTAGAGATGGTTGAAGAAGAGTTTGGAAAAAACATTAGAGAGTTAGTTGATGGCATTTCAAGAATTAATAAACTTTCACTATCTGCTGATAGTGAGGCTTTAGCATCTTACCATAAAAAGATATTAGTTGGATTATCTGGTGATGTTAGAATAATTATTTTAAAGATAGCAGATCGTTTACATAATATGCGTACACTTTGGGCTATTCCAGAGAAAAAGCAAAAAGAAAAAGCTAAGGAAACACTAGAAATATTAGTTCCAATAGCACATAGGTTAGGTATTAATCATATAAAAAGTGAAATGGAAGACTTGTGTTTAAAATACTTAAAGCCTGATGTTTATAATGATATTTTAGAAAAGTTAAGTGAGTCTAGAACTGAACTTGATAAATCTGTTAAGGAAATGATGGATAGTATTTCTAAAATATTAACGGATAATGGTATTGTTCATGAAATGAAGGGTAGAACAAAGAGTGTATACTCTATATATAATAAGCTTCAAAAAGGTAAGAAATTTAGTGATATATATGATATATATGCTTTAAGAGTTATAGTAGATACTATACCTGAATGTTATCAAACACTTGGACTTATTCATTC
>JALEND010000060.1 GCA_022768045.1 Mycoplasmatota bacterium
GTTAGTATTTGACCATTTATAACATATTTATCTATGTCTTTAATGTAAAAAGTTCTATCAATTGTATAATCTATATTATGTCTAATTATGTTTTTTACATCAAATAATGAATAATAATCCTTACCAGTATCCTTAGATGAATTAAAGACTACCTTATAATTAGTTTTATCATTATCTTTAAATACAGATATCATACTTCTACTGTTTTTTAAATCAATAGGATCATTTGTTATCATGAATAAAGTATTATCACTATTATCTAAAATACTAAGTGTTATAGGAGATAAATTATGAGATGTATCTATTAAAATGACGTCATATTTATACATACAAGAAGATATTATTATAGGGATGTATTTAGCATCTATCTTAGTTGCATTTCTAGGATCAATTGGTGCTGATAACACATCTATTTTTTCATTATATTTAGATGTGTACTTTTCTATTTCATCAAATCTATTATTACTCATATCATCAACAACGTTATATAATGTTTTTTTAACATCAACATTTAAACTAGCTGCTACCCCACCACTATTTAAATCAAAATCCATAATTAATACATTTTTATCCATCAAACTATATACACCAGCTAAATTAATTATATTAGTTGTTTTTCCAACTCCTCCCTTACAAGAAAATATACTAATTACCTTTGCTGCTTTTCTTTTCATATTATTCATCCCTTTCTATTATTTTTTTATCATCTTTTACATAGCCTGTATAAACACTTTTTATGTTATATATTTTTTTACCAATTATATTTCCAAAAGCACCCTTTACATCTTTTTTTAATGTAAGTTTTATCTTATCATCAGAAATATTTACTTCACTTTCTATTTCATTATCATTTTTAAGTATAAGCTTTAACACTTCATCTTCTGTTATAGAGTCTTTTTTATCTAAGTAATCATTTATAACTAAAGTGTTAATATTATCAAGCTTATTTTTATTATATTTACATATTCCTATATCAACAACATAAATACCAATCATTATAATTACTGGTATAAAAATAACAAATAAAGCAAGCGTTTGACCTTTATTATTTAACTTAATCATTATAAACCACCCTGCTAGCTTCTATGTTAAACACCTTATCTGCAATATAGTTTAAGCCGGGTGTAATTGGTTTTAAATCTCTTTTTACAACTACCAGCGTATAATCATCTCTTTGTGAAATATCTATATCAACATCATAATCATTTTCTTTTTTTACAGCGTTTTTTATCTCATCAATATCATTACCATTTTTATATAAAAGTGAAACATCTGTTGTAACATTATCTAAATCATTTTTTGCATATAAAAGTCTACCTAAATCTATAATAGAAAATATTAACAACATTGCAATTGGTAAAATAATTACAAATTCAACTAAAGCTTGCCCTTTTTTATTCATAATATCATCCTTTTTAGTTATCTATTATCAACTGTAATTATAGCAGAATAATTTATATAATACAATTAATTTTAAAAATAATATCGAAATAAATGATATAATAGATAAGGTGATTTATATGAGATTATTAATAATATCTGACATACATGGTAATTATAATGATTTAGAAAAGGTAGTTAATAAAGAAAAGTTTGATCAATTAATTGTTTTAGGAGATTTATTTAATTATGGTTCTTTTTCTAAAAAAGATGAGATAATAAATTTACTCATTCAAAATAGAAATAAACTAGTTTTAATAAAGGGAAATTGTGATTTTGATATTCCAATGCTTCCTTGTTTTGATGTTATAACACTTCCCTATAATGGGCATTTAATAACATTTACTCACGGTCATATTTACAATAAAGTCTTTTTACCCAGCTCTTTAGGAGATATTTTTATTCAAGGCCATACACACGTTCCTACTCTTAGTTTAGAAAATAAAATAATATATGCTAACCCAGGAAGTTTAGGACTTCCTAGATATGGCTCACCTAAATCTTATATGATATTAGATGAAAAAGAAATTATAATAAAAACGGTAGATGGAACAATAATTAAAAAAATGGAAATATAATTCCATTTTTTTACATTGCTCTTTTAAACATTTTTTCTAATTCATAATTACTATAAAATATCGTAGTTGGTCTTCCATGAGGACAAGTATACGGATTATCACATTTTCTTAAGTCATCTATTAAAGCTTCCATTTCCTTTAATGATATATTCATATTTGCCTTTATAGCCATTTTACAACTAAGCATAATTGCAGATTTTTCTCTAAACTTTTCTATTGTAAAGTTTTTTTCCTCACTAATTAAAACCTCAAGTATTTTTTTAATACTCTCATTTTCATATCCCTCTTTTATCCAAGTTGGATGTTCTTTAATAATAAATGATGATGTACCAGATACTTCTATGTCAAATTTCATATCTTTTAACACATCTAAGTTTTCTTTTATTATTATAAATTCATTAGTTGGAAACTCAAGTGTTAAAGGTATAAGCATTTTAATGCTAGCTTCTTTTGGATTACCAAATGATTTTTTATACCCTTCATAATTAATTCTTTCTTTTGCAGCATGCTGATCTATCAAATATAATCCAAGTTCATTATGACAAACTATATAAGTACCCTTAGCAAGTCCTATAGGATACATCTCTGGCATAATTTCTTTTTTTTCTTTTTTTTCATACTCATCTTCTTTTATTTCATCATTTGTTAAATCATCATTTACTTCTAATGTATCTTCTTCAAATAAAGAGTAATCAATTACATCATCCTCTATTACATTTTCTCTTTCTAAATTAAGTTGTTGAAGCTTTGGCTTTACTCTTTCTTCTTTAATTTCTTCTTTCTTTTCTATTTTAGGTATTAGCATTTTCTTGCTAAGCAAACTATTTATTCCATTAAAAATTAACTCTTTTAAATCTTTAAAATTACTAAACTTAATATCTAATTTTGAAGGATGAACGTTAACATCAACTAAAGATGGATCACAATTAATATTTAAAACAACAATTGGATATCTTGAATCTGGTTTAAATGTATGATAAGCATCATTGATACTTCTATTAAGTTCTGTGTTTCTAATTACCCTTTGATTTACTAGTGTTATCATATGATTCCTAGATGATCTTGTAACTTCTGGCAATGATATATATCCATCTACATCATAATCATCGTTAAAAATGGATATCTTTTTCATTTTTCTTGCAACTTCACTTCCATATATTTCTTTTATAACCTTAAGCAAATTACCAGAACCATCCGTATTTAACATTACTTTATCTTCATTTATAAGAGTAAATTTAATATTTGTATAAGAAAGTGCCATTTTATTTACGTATTCACATATATTAGCTAACTCGCTATATAAACTATTTAAGTATTTTAATCTAGCTGGAGTATTATAAAACAAACTTTCAACCATTATTTCTGTACCACGTCTTTTATCAGATGCTTCTTCTTTTACCTTTTTACCACCTTCTATTTTAACAAGAGTACCAATATCTCCAGTAGAAGTTTTTAAAGTTACTTTAGAAACTGATGCAATAGACGCTAAAGCTTCTCCCCTAAATCCTAAGGAAGATATTCTAAATAAATCAAGTTCACTTTTTAACTTACTTGTTGCATGTCTTTCAAACGCTAAAAGAGCATCATCATGTGACATCCCACATCCATTATCAACTACCTTAATTAACTTAGTACCAGCCTCTTTTATCTCTATTTTAATTTCTGTTGCTCCTGCATCTACACTATTTTCTACTAATTCTTTTACAACAGATACACATTTTTCAACTACCTCTCCTGCTGCTATCTTATTAGCTAAAATATCATCCATTACTTTTATTTTATTCATTTTTACTTCACCACCATAATACTTAACACAAGTTAATTATATCACAAAGTCTTAGTTATAACCCAATTTATTTTATTACATATAATAGGATGAGGAAGGTGAAATAAATGAATAAAGCGTTTAATATCAAAAATGACTTACCAAGTAATAATTATGTTTATTATCCAGCTTATGAATATCAAACTGGTAATGATGAGAGATTTGGTGGATTTGTATTTCCATTTTTACTTGGAGGTGTAACTGGAGCTGCCGTTGCACCTGCATTTTGGAATAATGGATATGGAAAAAATAATAATCCGGTATATACTTTTGTACCTGGTTACTATCCATATCCTTATCAACCATACTATCCAATGTTTAGAAAATAAAAAAAATTACCTATCATGGTAATTTTTTAATATAAATAACTTATGTCAACATAGCCATTTATCCCTGGTACTTTTCCCTTAGAAGTGTATTGCCACATAGAATAATTTCCGTCATAGTTACATTTTTTATTATATTCTGCAACCCAATCAACATACTTTTTAGATAAAACACCTAATCTATTCATGGCATACCATCTTCCAGAATAAACTCTTACCTTATATTTATAATTAACATAATTACTTACTTTATTAATATACAAATTAATAATTTTATCATACATATTTTTACTTATATTATTAGAATTTAACGTTTTAGTACTCCAAGACTCTATATCATAATAAATGCCTAAAGATGGTTTAATATCAAATTTACTTATCATTTTATTAGTAAATAAAGCTTCTTTTTCTGCTGCTTTTTTAGTTGTAGAATAACTAAATAAATATATTCCATAAGGAATATTTAGTCTTTTTAGTTCACTTAAATTACGTGAAAAACTAGAATCTAACGTATCATAAAAACCGAGCCTTAATATAACACCATAACAATCACTTTCTTTTTTAAACTTATTCCAATCTATGTTTTTTTGATAATAACTTACATCTATTACCTTTACGTTATTAGGGTTTAGTTTTTTTCCTGATACACTATAATAAATGTTGGAATAATCTTCTTTAACTTTTTCTTTAACTTCTTCTTTTATCTCATTTTTTACTATTTCTTTTTCAGGTATATTTTCCTTTTCCTTTTTATTTTCTATTTCTTTTTCAGGTATATTTTTCTTTTCCTCTTTATTTTTTATTTCTTCTTCTACTACTTTTTCCTCATTAATACTAGTATTTTCTTTTATTTCTAAAACTGGTTCTTCTTTATCAGAAGAAGTATCACTTATATTAACAATTGTTTTTTCTGGTACTACTTCTTCTATATAAGTTTCTTTAGAAAGATTATTTTCTTTTTTACTATCATAATACTCTTCTTTTATAGATACTATATCATCATGATTAACATAATTAACTGTACTATAAAATAGTTTTGGCATAACTTTTGTTTCTATAGTCTTTTTATCTTTTGTTTTTTTAATATTATTAGATAATTTATTTTCTTTATATTCACATCCACATAATAAGATAAGTGAAATAAAAACAAATATAATTTTTTTCAAATTAACCTCCTTTCAATTAAATTCTTAGACAAAAAATAATCAATCCTTCTAAAAAAGAAGAAAATCTTTTAATTTTCTTCCTTGTTATTAGTATCATAATTTTTTAAAAACTGAGCAAGTTCTCTTGCTACATTTCTTGGTAAATCCTTACTAAGTTCATCTTCTGTTAGACTCTTTAACTTAGTTATTGTCTTATATTTTTTTAACAAAGTCTTTTTTCTTACCTCTCCAATATTTGGTACATTGTCAATTATACTTGATAAAGAAGCTTTACTTCTTATATTTCTATGATAAGTAATTGTATATCTATGTACCTCATCTTGAATACGTGTTAAAAGATGAAATACATCTGACGTTTTATCTATGTTGTACTCTTTATCCTCACTTATTAAAGCTGTAGTTGAATGCTTATCATTTTTCTTAAGACCTAATACTGGTATACTTAAATACAAACTATCTAAAACTTCTTTTGCAGCATGAATTTGTGATATACCACCATCTACTATTATTAAATCAGGCCTTTTTAAATTATCATGTAAAACTCTATAATATCTTCTATAAATAACTTCTTTCATAGTATGATAATCATCTTTAGAACCTGATGTTATTTTATATTTACGATATTCTTTTTTATCCGGTTTACCATTTGTAAAAACAACCATACCACTAACTGTAAAAGTACCAAATAAATGTGCATTATCAAACGTTTCTATTCTTCTTAAATTAGGTATATTAATAAGTTTACCAAGTTCTTCATTAGCTCCAAATGTTCTTTTATCATCTCTTATAATAAGTTCAAATTCTTCTTCTAATGATATTTTTGCATTAGAATATGCCATATCTACTATTTTTTTCTTAATACCTTTTTTAGGTACAATAAACTTAGTATTTATTGTTTCTTCCAATAAATTAATATCAAAGTCTTCACTAACAAGAACTTCTTTTGGCACTTCATTTTTATCATAAAAACTAGTTACAAAATAAGATAAAGTATCATTTACATCATCTATTAAAGGAAAGATTTCTTTATCTCTCATATTTATTCTTCCATCTCTTAAATGTAACACCTGAAAAGATATATATTCATTTTTAACATAATAATTTATAACATCTCTATTTATATTATCATTTAAACTAATTTTTTGCTTTTCTAAGACTTTATCTATATACTCTAGCATTTCTCTATATTCAAGAGCTCTTTCAAAGTTTAAACTAGCTGATGATTCTTTCATTAAATTTTCAATTTTTTCTTTTACCTCTTTATAATTACCCTTTAAAAAACTAGTTACTTCATCAACCATCTTCTTTATTTTTTCTTTATCTATCTTCTTTTCACAATACCCAAGACACTGACCTATATGATAATATAAACAAACCTTTTTATCCATTGTATGACACTTTCTAAATGGATAAATTCTATTTAACATTTGAACAGTACGTCTTGCTGCCATAGCATTAGGATAAGGTCCAAATAACTTACCTTTATGTCCTTTAATTTTTCTAGGTCTTGATATAATAAGTCTTGGATAAGTCTCACCCGTTATTTCTATATATGGATATGATTTATTATCTTTTAAAAGAATATTATACTTTGGTTCATATTTTTTTATTAAATTAATTTCAAGCAAAAGAGATTCAACCTCAGTTTGAGTTACTATGTATTCAAAATCTCTTATATTACTTACTAACGCTTTTGTTTTACCAGTATGCTCTCTATTAAAGTATGATGATACTCTTCTTTTTAAATTCTTAGCCTTACCAACATATATAATATCGCCATCACTATTTTTCATTAAATAACATCCTGGATTAGTAGTAAGTAAACTTAGTTTTTCCTTAATTTTATCCATGTAAATCACCTAGTGGTATTATAACACAAATTAATATATGATACGATGATAATTATTAGACTCAAGTAATATGTTTTCCATTATTTCATCATCGCTAAGATTTTGAATACTTCTAAATAGCTTTCCTATTGCATTATAGTATTCTATTAAATCTTCTTTAGAAAAATTAATATTACTTAACTCTTTTATTGATGTAAAATCATTACCCCAAACCATTTTTATTAACTTTATTTCTCTTTTATTTAAATGTTTCATTTCATATAAAACAATTTCTTTACTAGTTTCCATAAAAGAAAATAAATCATCATTTCTTTTATATTCATCTTTATCTTGATAAATTTTAGAAAAATATGCTTTTTTAAGCTTAGATGCTGCATATGTTTTTTTAACATAAAAATTTTGATAAGAAGTATTAAAAGCATTAGATAAGTCAGTTTCACTTAACACTATTTCATTTATAAAACCTTTTGATATTAAGATATTCTTTTGTAAAAATGTAAAGTAATTTGTTTTTACAATAAAGTTCTTTAGCTCTTTTATTAATTCCATATTTTCCATTTCACTTATAAAATCATAAGAAGACTTCTCATCATATTCAATTAAATTATCATTTTCTTGTAATCTATTTTTATTATATTTATTTATTATAGTGTCAAATCTCATATTAAGCGAATTTGATAAATATTGTTTTAAAGAAATTTCTGTTTGACTATCAAATAAATATTTCTTTATGTAATTAGCTAATAAAATCATACCTTCTTGTACTAAATCTTCTTCATCATTTTTATCATGTTTTTTTCTATCTAAAACATTTTTTATGATATATAAATTATTTTTTATTAGTTCTTCAAGTGCTTTTTCATTACCATTTTCATATTCTTCTAATAACAACTTATCCTTTTTCATAACCAAAATCCCCTCTTAGTAGCAGCTATAGTAACAAAAAAAGAGTAAAAAGTCAATTTTTACTCTTCGTTTGTTATTATTGTACCTATTTTCTTACCCTCTACTAAATCTACTAAATCATTATCATTATTAATATTAACAACTGCTATTGGTATATTATTATCCATACAAAGAGTAGTAGATGTAGAATCCATTACCTTTAACTTTTTATTTAAAACATCTAAATAAGTTAAAGAATCATATTTTTTAGCTTCCTTATCAAGTTTTGGATCACTTGTATAAACACCATCTACGTTAGTAGCTTTAATAAGTACATCAGCGTGTATTTCAGCTGCTTTTAAAGCTGCTGCAGTATCAGTTGAGAAAAATGGAGAACCTGTTCCACAACCAAATATAACTATTCTATTTTTATCTAAATGCTTATGTGCTCTTCCCTTTATATAAAACTCTGCAACTTGTCTCATTTCAATTGCAGTTTGTACTCTAGATTCAACACCTAGTTGTCTAAAAGCATCATTAAGAGTTAACGCATTCATACAAGTTGCAAGCATTCCTATATAATCAGCAGTAGCTCTATCAAACTCTTCATTTTGTCTTCCTCTCCAAAAATTTCCTCCACCCACTACTATTCCTATTTGAACATTTTTATCATGAACTTTTTTTATTTTTTTACAAATATCTAAAACAGTATCATAACAAACTCCTGTTTTCTTAGTTCCTGCAAGTGCTTCCCCACTTAGTTTAATTAGTATTCTTTTGTATTTTTCCATAACTTTCTCCCTTCAAAAAACTAATTATTTATGACAAAAAAGATAGCATTAATCATCTATCTTCTCTATTCTAACCATCTTCTTAGTTTCTAAATATGATAAAACAGTCTTTTTATCATTAAAAGGTATTTTCTTATTATCTTTTACTATCATAACTTCTTCATGACCTTTACCTAATACTAAAAGGCAATCATTAGTATCAAGCATTTTAATACCCTTTATTATTGCTTTTTTTCTATCTAGCTCTATCTCATAATTTGTGTTTTTAAGACCTTCTAACATATCATCAACTATTTGATTTGGATCTTCATTATGAACATCATCACAAGTAATAATTGCTTTATCACATAAATCAGTTACTAGTTTAGTCATAATAGGTCTTTTAGTTCTATCTCTATCACCAGTACATCCAAACACTGTATAAATATGTCCATCACACACTTCTTTAACAGTACTAATTACATTTAGTATTGCATCTGCTGTATGTGCATAATCTATAATTATTCTATTATTTTTATACTCAACCATATCCATTCTACCTGCTGGTGAAGAAATGTTTTTCATAACATCAGAGATACTTGAATAAGTAAATGAAAGCTCATCTAAAACAATAATACAACATAAAGCATTATAAATATTATATTTACCAATTAAAGGCACTTTAATGTCTTGCTTTACACCATCATTTACAAAAGTAAAACTACTACCTAAAATATTCATTTGATAATCATTTACCTTGTAATCTCCACCAGTAAATCCATAAGTAATATTAGTATTATAATCTAATAAAAATAAGTCTTTATTTTTATCATCATAATTAACAATGGCCTTACCACCTGGTTTTATACTATTAAAAAGTTTCTGTTTACACTTAGCATAATTTTCCATAGTACCATGTATATTTAAATGATCCTGAGTCAAATTAGTAAATATGGCATACTCAAAAGGTACATTTTCTAATCTTCTATGTAATAATCCTTCACTAGATGCTTCTACAACAGCATACCTAAAGCCATCATCATAGGCACTAATTAACATATCATAGATTTCTGTTACCTCTGGTGTTGTATTTGGTAAATCATTAATTTTTTTATCCTTAAAATACCCTATAGTACCAATATAACAACACTTTTTACCAAGTTTATTAATTGCATCATAAAGAAGATAAGCAGTTGTTGTCTTACCATTAGTACCAGTAAGACCTATTATATGCATCTCATTTAAATACTTATTATAATTATCTTTTAAATAGTTATTCAAATACTCTCTTGTATCCTTAACTATTTCATAATCTACGCTATACTCTCCTTCTTCTGCTATTATTTTTGATGCACCATTTTTAATAGCCATTGGTATAAAGTCATGTCCATCACCAACTATTCCACGAAGTGCTACAAAAATATCACCAGGTTTAACTTTTCTAGAATCAGTTTTTATATTTATCATATTTATCACCATAATCTCTTATTATTATAATTATATAATATATTTGATAAAAAATAAATAATCATTTATAATATTTTTGGTGATTAGTATGTTTACTATTAAAAATGATAAGAAAAATGAAATAATAATTAATAAATCTAGATTTATAACCTACGTATTAAAAGTAGATAATATTTATGATGCTAATAAAAAAATAGAAGAATTAAAAAAAGAATATAAAGATGCAACACACTGCTGCTACGCATATATAATTGATAATGTTAAAAGATTTAATGATGATAAAGAACCTAAATCAACAGCTGGAATGCCAATATTAAATGTATTAGAAAATAAACAGTTAAATCATTGCCTAGCGGTTGTAATAAGATACTTTGGAGGTATTAAACTAGGTGCAGGTGGTCTAATTAGAGCCTACTCTTCATCAGTTAGCTCTGCAATTAATGATGATGATGTAATAGAAATGAAAAAAACATACTTAAAAAGAATTGAATTTGATTATTCAAATGTAAACAACATAAATTATATATTAAAAGATTATAATATAAAATACAAAAAATTTGATAAAAACGTAATATATGAATTTGAATATGATGAAGATAATTACCCTACTAAAATAGATAACTATATAATTTAAAAAGAAGCAACTAATTGCTTCTTCCTTTTTCTTTATCTTCATTTAAGTTTTTATTTGTATCTGTTGTTCCATCAGTACAACTATATATTCCATTTGTATCCCAACCACATGTTTTCCCACCATTATTATCAGAATTTTCGCATAACTTAAATGACTTATCTCTTCCACTTTGTTCTAAACATCCACAATCTGTCATAGAAAAATTCCTAAATCCATAAGAACCATCACTTTTCCATCCAAAATAATCATAGATAATCTCATATTTAAGATTATTTCCACAAACTCTACCATATGTCCATCTAATATCACTATCTGAAATTTCTTCCTTCTTTTGATATTTTTCTATATCGCTTTTTTTAGTAAAATAATATTCCGGATATTTTTCTACATCAAAATCAACATATCCACCATTTTTTAAATCTTTAAGACTTATTTGATATTGTGGATGATTAAATATATAATCAGTTGATTTACCATTTGGAGCAAGTGGAATATTTTTTTCAGTAATATAATTTCTAGCTCCAGTCATAATTGCACTAATTATATTTAACTTATTTTCTTCATCTTGATTTTTCTTTATATTTTTTACAGATACTGCTGTTATAGTACCTATTATTGCAAGAAGTGCTATAACAGCTAACATTTCAACTAGTGTAAAGCCCTTATTTTTCATCTTCTAACCATCCCTTTAATTCATCAAAAGACATATAACCACTTATTCTTTTTACTTCTTTTTTATTTTCAAATATAATTAACGTTGGTACTGAGTATATTTTATATTCATCAGCTAACTTATCATTTTCATCTATGTCAATTTTATATATATCAATTAATTTTTCATCTTCTACTTTATCTAGTACTAATGATAACATTTTACAAGGTCCACACCAACTAGCTGAAAAATCAACCAATACTCTATCATTTTTAATATCTAAATTATTGTCCACTATTTTGTTCATTGTTACTTTCCTCCTTAGTTTCTGTTTTTACCTCATCCTTCTTTTTCTTTTTTTTCTGCTTCTTTAAATAAGTTTTATAATAATATGGATCAGTTTTTAGACTTTTATTAGATTTCAATTCTTTTAACAAGTCATAAGATTTATAGTCATTTCTAGCCATTTGATATAAGATAACTGAATCCTTTGCTTTAGCTGAATAATTTTTATATGACTTATCAAACAAAATCTCGTTTGCATCTTCTTCTATCATATATAATTTATAATTTTTTTTAGATACATTCATAGTATTTGATAATATTTTGTTTATTACTACTGAATTATGTATTTCTTTTACATTTATTAAAGGAAAATTAGCAATTAAACAAACATTATATAAGAAAAGTATTGTAAGAGGTACACCTAATATAGAACCTACTGATTTGGCTATTATATTTGATGATATACTTGATGATACCATTTTATCTTCTAAACCAGTTCTAGATATTATTAACTGGTAGATAAATAAAATTAATATTAAGATAGCAAAATACATTAAAATTTCATACATTATTATATCAACTGAAAAAATGTCTTTGCTAAGTTCTGGAAATGGAACTATTTTAACAAACATATCAGTTAATTTATCTTTAAATATAGATGCTATTACCATTGAAATAAAAAGCATTAAAATATCTGTAGCAGTTTTAAATAACCCTTTTGTCCAACCAATAAATAAACCAAATACCATAATTACTATAATTATTATATCAACATAATTCATAAATACACTCCTATTCTCATAAGTCTATTATACAGTATTTATTAAAAAAAATACATATCTTAATTTTTTATTTACATAAAAGTGTATAGTTTATTTAAAATATATTTTATTTATGATAGAATAAGTAAAAGGGCGTGATATAAATGGTTGTTTCATATAAGATAAGTGATAATACAAAAGAAGAAATGATTAAGTATTATGAAGATAAAAAAAGAAGTAAAACACCAGATTATGCTTTATTTCAAGCTGATGAAGATGGTACTGTAATTACCCTTTATCAATCAAATAAAGTTGTGTTTCAAGGTGTTAGTGCTGATATAGATGCAAACATGTGGAAAGAAAAAGAAATGTTTTTAAATGATGGAAAAGCACCTGTAGAAGGTAAGAAAAAAGATACTAAGAAAAAAGATGAAAAAGAGCTATATGAAGAAAGAAAACAATTCTATTACATAAATTCTATTGGATCTGATGAAGTTGGTACAGGTGATTATTTTGGTCCAGTTGTTGTAACTGCCAGCTACGTAAATCAAGAAAATAGAGAGTTTTTAGAAGAATTAGGTGTTAAAGATTCAAAAAAATTAACTGATGATAAAATTTTAAAAATAGTTCCAGAAATAATTAAGAAAATACCTTATGAAACATTAGTATATAATAATGAAGAATATAATAAAAATGGTTATAATATGAATAAGGTAAAAGCAATTCTTCATAATAAGGCAATACTTAATCTAATGAAAAAAGAAAATTTTATTTATGATAAAGTTGTAATTGATCAATTTTGTTATCCTAGAAATTATTTTGCTTATTTAAAAGATGCTAATAATGTTTATAGAAAAATAACTTTTACAACTAAAGCTGAAGATAAATGTTTATCAGTTGCTTGTGGTTCTTTAATAAGCAGATATGTATTTATTAAAGAAATGAACAAAATATCTAAAGAATTAGGTGTTATAATCCCTAAAGGTGCAGGAGTAACAGTAGATAAAGTTGGTAAGGAAATAGTAAAAAAACATGGTAAAGATATATTAAATAAATATGCTAAACTAAATTTTAAAAACACAGAAAAAATATTAGAAGAGGATTAATTCTTCTTTTTTTTATGCAACAAAAAAAGAAATCATTTTTAGATTTCTTTTATTATTCATCACCAAAGTCATCATTATATCCATCATCTGAATTATCAGAATTAGTATCCGACTCATCTGAATCAGGATCTACATCATCTGAATTATCTTGACCTTCATCTGTATCTATTTTATCTTCATTATCTACGTTGTTATTGCTATCATCTTCGTTATATCCAGGATCATCTTCAGTTCCATCTTCTTCATCTTGATCAGTAGCATCTTTTTCTTCTACTGGAACTGTTTCAACATTACAAACATCACCATATAAAGTATATTTGCAAAGTTCTGAATCAGGAACGTACTTGCGGAAAATCAATTTGAAGTTACCAGCAGTTATGTTTCCTATGTATAAATTTCTACCAATGAAATTTGTTACTAACACAGATAAATACTTAGTTTGCTTATCTTTATTAACATATTTCATAGTCATAGAAATAAATAATTTAGCTTTAGATAAATTCTTACTCTTAGAAGCAGTCTTACCAACTTTTCCTAAAACCTGTCCTTTATATACTCTATCACCTTTTTTTACTTTTATACTGCCTTCTTTTAAATGTGCATAAGTAAAATAATAATCTTTTTTATTAACAGTAGATTTCATTTGCACATAACAACCATAAGTTCCTTTAGTACCAGGTGTTTTAACAACTTTAGTAATATAACCTGCATCCATTGCATATACATTCTTACCTTCAGTTGCATTTATCTCAATACCATATATTTTGGCACCTTTTGAATTCTTTGTTTCTTTAGCCTTACCAAATTTTGTAATATTAATACTCTTTGTTCTACTTTTTGTAAGTGGATTAAGTAAATAACCTGTAGACCAATATTTTTTAGGTAAAGAAACATTAAATGAACCTGTACCAATTTCATTTGTAAATGTTATTTTTGTAGTTACACTTTTTTCATGACCTGATTTAGCACCTTGTGATGTTGCTTTATATGAATTTTTCTTTAAATCACTATTTATTTTTAACACTTTAGAATCACTAGATGTTACAGTTGTGCCACTTTGTATTCCTTTAACTGCACCATCTTTTGTTAAAATAATATACTTAGCTAACGGAAAACGTCTCATATTAGAATTTAAGCTTATTTTATCTTTAATTATATAATTGTTGTAGCACTTTTTACTACCAGAATAAATTACAACATGTGATAAATATATATTATTAAAAGTTATTTCATACTTATTTCCATTTTTCTTAAGTAAACTTGTTAACTTAACAATTTCAGGACTTTTAAAATTTCCAACTTTTTCAGTTGTTGATTTACCATTTATATTATATTTTAACTTTCTATCTTTATTATAATTATATATTGCAACATATAAGTTATTTATTTCATCTGAACTTAAATTATTAGTTTGTATTGAATAATTAAGTTTGTTTTCATAGAATGTACTTCCGTTTGAAGTTGTAACTCCTTTTATATCAGCTGCTATAGGGCAATTATTCTTACTTAATTTTTCTATAGCTTTTAGATTTACAGTACCTTTTATACTATTTATATTCTTAGAATTACTAGTTTCATTACTTCCTATTTTTAATTTTTTAGTTGTTTTTTTTCTAGTTGTAGTTTTCTTTACTGATTTACCTCTACTTTTAGAATTAGAACCATTCTTTTTCTTTGCAGCAGTAGCCTTTTTCTTAGATTTCTTGTTATTAGATTTTTTATTATTAGATTTTTTATTATGTGCTTTTTTATTTTTGCTAGCTTTACCTTGTAAATAATATGTATTATTACTAATAGAATTTCCATTTATTAAGGCATAATCAAGAAAACAGAAACAAGCTGCTAAAAATATTATTATTAAAGAAAGTGCAATAAGTAAAATCGCTTTTTTCTTGTTTTTTTTATCAGTAGGTTTTGGTCTTCCAACTTTGTTTTTTTCTTCTTTTTTATTCATTTTAAACCTTACACTCCTTTATTTTATTTTTACTATAGTTTTAGTATATCACAATCACTAAAATAAAAGTACATTTTTATCCAATTATGTAAAGTCTATTTTCCATGTTTTATCTTTGTCCAAACTACTTTCTTTTTAGTAAAAGCTTCAATTGCACAAAAAACATATGTAAACATAAATATTGGATTATAAAATAATACTAAAATTTTATTTTTTAAACTTAGTTTTATTTTATTTTTCTCTTTTATAATCAAAAATAATGTTATTAAAAATAGTATAAAATAAGCTAATGCTATCAAAAGTGGGATAATAATATACTTTTTATAAATTAATAAACTAAGTAATACATATATAACTAAGTATAAAAGTAAAAGTATAATTGGATAAATACCTATTATTTCACTTAGTTTTGAAAAATAATTTTTATCTTTTCTATTTAATGATTTTCTTAATTTTTTATTATATAGTTTTCTAACGTTAAAATATCCCTTTATCCATCTGATTCTTTGATTTATTGTATCTTTATACTTAACAGGTTGTTCATCAAAAAAAACTGATTTTTCATTATAATATGTAGTATAACAATTTAAAATACTATACATTGTAAATTCATAGTCCTCCGTTAAACTATTAAATGGAAAACCCTTAAATTTATTTATAATATCACCTTTAATATAAAATCCTGTACCAGATAAAGTAATATTTTTATGTTTATTACATTTAGACTTATTAAACAACGTATTAACAAGAGAAAAAGTTAATGAAGAGGCTGCTGCAACTACACTACTATCTCCATTTTTAGTGTTTCTATAACCAGTTGCTATATCATAACCCTTATCATAAACTGAAATCATGTTTTTAAAATAATCTTTATCAAGTACATTATCTGCATCAAATATAAAATAAGCATCATATTTTTTCTTCTTAAGTATTATCTTTAAAGCTTCATCAAGAGCATAACCTTTTGTTCTTAAATTAAGCTTTTTTCTTACGATAACACTTACATTATACTGTTTACATATTTCAACAGTTTTGTCTTTTTCATCTTCAACAATTACATATACATCATTTAAGTTTATATTATATGATTGATTTTTAATGCTTAAAAGCAATCCTTCTATAACGTTTGATTCATCTCTTGCAGGTATTAATATACAAAAATCATGCTTATTATTTTTACACTTAGGATAATTTTTATCTGGAATTAAACTTAATATTAAGTAAGTTAAAATAATTAGTATAATTCCTATTATTAAAATTAAATTCAAATAAAACATAACTTACCTAAAATAAACGATATAAAATAATGCTCCAACTAATATTATAGATGCAAATATACCATTTAACCTTTCAAATTTTGAAGATTTATATTTAATACCTACTGCACTTGCTGCTAACATACCACCAAGCAAACCACCTATATGTGCATAAAGATTAATAGATGGAATCATAAAGCTAAATATTATATTGATAATTATTACTGGAATTATATCTCTTTTTAAGGCTTATGTTATATAAGTTCTTTGATTAATAGCCATGTATAAAAGAGACCCCCTCAGTCAAAATATAGCTCCTGATGCACCTGCTGAAATACTGTTATTACCCATGAATATTAAAGATAATAAATTTCCTACTATTCCACTATATAAAAATATTATAAGCATTTTAAAATGGCCATAAAAGTTTTCATTTTGTTTTCCTAGTATGTTAAAAGCCCACATATTCATAAATAAATGAATAAAACCTATATGTAAAAATATACTAGTTACAGTTCTAATTGGACTTAAGGCTGGTTTTACAAGTGCTCCAAAATTAAACAACGTAGAAGTAGAAGTTGAACCATTACCAAAAACATACATAAGCATAAATACCAAGCACATAATAAACATTAATATATATGTTGTAATAGGCTTTTTCTCACTAAATAACTCACTAATTTTTTCATTTTCTTCTAAGTTAGATCTTAATATATCATTATTTATTTTCTCATACAACATGGCACCTTTTTCATCAAAAATAAGTTTTTCTGGTAAATCAGGAAACAATTCTTTAACTAACTTATTAGACTTTAAACCTCTTTCTGATTTTACCTTTACCATATATCTATTTTTTATTGTAGGAAAAGCTACATCATCATTTATATCAAGATAAAAAGACAAAGTTTTTAACTTAAATGTAAACGTCTTTTTCTTTATTTGAGAAGATAACCTACCAACTTTAAAATTGTCAAATTCTAATTGTTCATTATTATGTATATAATTTAATACTATTCTAACTATCTTAATATCTTCATCCATGTTTTCTAGCCATATTTCATTTTGAATACCATGTACTATTACTGGATTATACTTTTTTTCTACAGAAAAATAATGAATCAATTTCATAACTAATAAATCTCTTTTTTCAGAATTCATATTATATCTCCTATTCTTCTTTAAATTTATCTAAAATCTCATAAAATTCCTTAGGAGCATCACAAGTAAAATGCATATACTCCTTAGTTGTAGGATGAATAAAACCTATTTCTTTTGCATGAAGCATTTGTCCAAATCCACTAATTATCTTTCTTTTAGAATACACTGGATCATTTACAATAGGATGATTTATATAAGCCATGTGAACTCTTATTTGATGTGTTCTTCCTGTTTCTAATTTTAACTCTAAAAGTGATGCTTCTTTATATCTTTCAAGTACTTTAAAATGAGTTATTGCATCTTTTGAATTTACATCAGTAACTCCCATCTTTTTCCTATTATTTAAATCTCTTCCTATTGGCGCATCAATTGTACCAGTATCATGATTAATTCTGCCATATACAAGTGCTAAATAAATTCTAGATAACGTTTTATCTTTTAATTGCTCTGCTAATATTTGATGTGCTTTATCGTTTTTAGCAACCACTATTAATCCAGATGTATCTTTATCTATTCTGTGTACAATACCTGGTCTTTCTTCACCATTATTACCACTTAAGTTCTTAGTATGGTATAAAAGTGCATTAACAAGTGTATTAGTATAATGTCCTAAAGATGGATGTACAACCATTCCAGATGGCTTATTAATTACCATCAAGTCATCATCTTCATACACTATATCTAGTTTTATATTTTCTGGTTTAATATCTGTTTCGTATTTTAAAGTACCAACAATAGATATTTCATCATTTAATCTTAGTTTATATGAATTCTTAGTTTTCTTATCATTAACTAATATTAGCTCTTGCTCTATCATTTCTTGAACTTTACTCCTTGAAATATCTAATTTATCTATTAAGTACTTATCTAATCTAACAGATACATCTTCTATATTCTCTATTTTATAATTCATAAATTTCACCTGCTTATCTAGTTAATTATAACATAACAAAAGAACTCTAACAATCTAGAGTTCATTTTTTTTATTAGAATCATCTTTTATAGTTAAGATAATAAGAAGTATAACTCCTATTGTTATAAATAAATCTGCTAAGTTAAATATTGCAAAATTCCAATTAAATATTTTAAGTGATATAAAATCTATTACAACACCTCTTACTATTCTATCTATAAAGTTTCCAAAAACGCCGCCAAATAAGAAAGAAAAAGTAATTATTTTATACACGGTTTTATTCTTCAATAAAAATTCTTTATAAAATATATAAAATAATGCTAATACTAAGAAAATTGTAGTAATAATTATTAAAAACCTATTACCTGATAAAAAACTAAAGGCAATACCATCATTTTCAGTATAAATGAAAGATAAAAAATTTTTAATTATAACTTTATTTACTCCAGTACTAATTACAATACTCTTTACTAATTGATCTATAATTAGCAAAACAAATGAAATTATAACAACTAAGTTTATTTTTTTCATAATTATCTCCTATAACAAAAACAAAAACGTCATAACAATACTAGCAAGTGTATTTTGAATAAAATGCATAGACATTGAAACAAATATATTATTAGTATCTTTATACGCTTTAGCTAAACAAATTCCTAGAGTCGAATAGCTAAATATATATAATAAATCATAAATATTAGTATATTTATCTATTACATGAAGTGCGCCAAATAAAATACCACTAAATAAAATAAATATTATTTTATTATTAATTATCTTAGATATATTTAATCTAAATATAGACTCTTCAACAAATGGTGCATAAATACATGATAATAAAGCAGTTAAAAGAGGTGTTTTTGTAAACATTGAATTTAATATTTCCTGATTTGATGATACTTTACCACTATTTAAATAAGTTATTGGAATAGCAACTAAAACCATTATACCAAGCATAATAGCATATCTTTTTAATATAAATGGTAAATATGTATTGATATTTTTAATAAATACCTTAAAATCTTTTTTATAATAATTAAAATTTATAATTAGTATTGTAACAAATAAACTTATGTATACTATAATATTAGGAATCTTATCAAAGAAATTAAACTTAGGTAATAAAAACATAATAATCATAAAAAATAAGATTAAAAACATTGATTTAAAAACATCTTTTTTACTTGGCTTTTCATCTTCTATTAACTTAATATTATTCTTAGGTTTTACTGATGATAAAAACATAAATCCAAATATTCCTGGTATTATAGATTCTATAAATAACCAAATAGAACAAATAATTACCTTACTTTCATCTTTCTTTAAAACCTCTATATCTTTTTTTGACTCATTAAATAATACTATAGAAAAGAATATGTTAAGTAGCTGCAAAAATATGTTAGCACTAGCTTTATCAGCAGATTTAACATACAAAATATAATAAATTATTAAATTGGTAGACATTACAATTCCTAATATACTTGCAATTTTAAGTAAGTTTTTTTTATCTTTCATATAATCCTCCTTAAAAAAAGCCTAAATAAGGCTATTTTTAAAATAAATCGTTAAAATCAATATCACCATTAACACTTGGACCAATATAATTAATTTTATTATTAAATGCAAATATTGATAAGAATATTATTGGTACAAGAGCTAGTCCAATACCAAAGCCTACACTTTGACCATAAGCCTTTGACAATTTCAAACTTAATGTAATTTTAAATAACAAAATTATAATGGATCCTACGTATGGTACAAATGAGAAAAGAAACACGAATACATAATACCACTTATAGCCTATTATCTCTAATAAAACTATAATATTATATACTGGAACTATTGCAGCCCAAGCTGGTTTTCCTGCTTTTTGAAATAATTTAGCTAGTACAAATGCATAATAAGCATAAAATAAAAGCGTTATAAATATTACAACAACAATAGCCCAAATTGATAAAACACCTAAAAGATTTCCTTCAACACTTCCAACATCATAAAGCAATCTCATAAAATAGCACCTCCTTATGGTAATAATTATATCATACTATTATAATTTTTTATCTACCAAAATAGTATCTGTACCTATTTTTTTAATTTGATTCCAACTTATAGATACTTCTTCTTTTCCTTTTAAAATTCCCATAAATTTACCCCTGTTATAGATTATGAATTTTACTACCTTACCATCATTAGATATTTCAGCATCTATTATATTTCCTAAAAAAGAACCATCTGATAAATCAATAATATTCTTATCTTGAATATCGGACATTCGCATACTATCACCTAATTTATAATATGAAAAAAAGAAAACTATTTTCTTAGTTTTCTTAATAAATTAACGTATTTAACAAAAGATATTAACATTACAAAACCAATAAATATTAAAATAAATATTATAGGCACTTCAATAAAACAGTAAACAAAGTTTAAATCATTTGTTATTGAAGAATAAATTAAATTATAAGTTAATGAAGCATTAAATATAGTAGATAATAAATTGTCATTAAACGTATCTATTATATTACCACTTTTCCCTTTATTTATATTATAACTTAACATACTAATTAAACCAATTATAACAGATACTATAAAGGATTTTAAGTTCATATCATAAAAGTTATTAATAAGAACTATAAAAGATAATATACTTAAAATAAGTAGTATAATAACTAAAACAACATTCCAAGTTTTTATTTGTTTCATAACAATAAACTTAGCATTATTGCTTTTCTTTTTATTTATTGCACTTTCTATAAATAAGTTAGTTTTATTATCATACTCCTTAGAAAAATCCTCTATTTTTGATATTATTTCCTCATAACTAGCATTAGTATTTTCTTCTAATTTTTCCTTAAACTTATCATTTTTCTCTGATATATATAAATTATTTATTTCATTAGCTAACTTTTCTTCATCATTATTATATAAATATTCTAAGCTATCTTTAAATTTCTCAGGCATTCTTGATAT
>JALEND010000050.1 GCA_022768045.1 Mycoplasmatota bacterium
TCTTTTATTATAACATATTTTTCTTCTTTAATATTATTGTAATTAGTATAGAAACAATAAATGAAACACCAAGTATAACTATAAAACTTAAACTAGACGTTCCAATTTCTCCCATTGGAACATTCATACCTAAAAATGATGCAACCATAGTTGGAATAGATAATACTATTGTTATACTAGTTAAAAATTTCATTACGTCATTTAAGTTATTAGAAATAATACTTGCATATGCATCAGTCATACTAGTTAATATTTCACGATAAATATTTGTCATTTCTATAGCTTGTTTATTTTCTATTATAGCATCTTCCATCAAATCATTATCATCTTCATACAAAGTTAATATGTTTCCCTTAGATAATTTTTCTAGAACTGCATCATTTGCTTTTAATGAAGTTGAAAAATAAACTAGTGTTTTTTCTATGTTAAGTAAATCAATTAATTCTTTGTTATTAGTAGACTTATAAAGCATCTTTTCTTTTTTATTAATATAATTATTTATACTTATTAATTCTCTTTGATAAACAGAAGAAACTCTTAATAAAATTTGAATAACAAACTTAGTTCTTTTTCTTATATCAAAATGTTTTATTTTATTTTTCTTAAAATCATCTAAAAACGTTTGTTTCTTTAAAGAAATAGTAATAAAATATCCATCATTATTAATTATAATACCAAGAGGATCTGTATTATACTTATGTTTATACCTAGCATCTGTTATATAAGGTGTATCAACTACTATTAAAGTTGCATTTTCACCAACTTCTATTCTAGGTAATTCTTCATCGTCCGTTAATTTCATAAGCAAATCTAAGTCAGTATTAGTAATATCTGCTATACTTTTTATTTCTTCATTTGTTGGATTAATTAAGTCAATCCAGCTTTCTCTTTCTATTTCATTTATTTTCTTAAACTCCATATTTTCATCTGTTTTATAAATATTTATCATTACTACCACTCCTTTACTTTATAATCATCTTAATGGATGTTTATACTCTTTTGTCTTAGATAAAATTTTATACTTATTCTCATCGTTCTTTCTAAATTCTTTTCTTTCATCCTGCGGCATATTATATATTTTATCTGCTATATCAATATGCAATATTCCGTATAAATGATCATACTCATGAGAAAAAATAGTTGCTTTAAAGCCTTCAAACGTCTCTGTTTTTTCATTAAAATTTCTATCATAATATTTTACTTTTACACTATAAGGTCTTTTAACTAGTCCCATGTTATCCATACAGCTAGCACAAGCTTCAAAATAGTATGTTTCTCCTTTTTCTTCTACTATTTTAGGATTTATCATAACGATTTTTTTATCCTCAAAATCATCTTCTTTTAAAGCATCATACTCATCTGTTTTCATTATGTATATTATTTTTTTAGGAATACCAATTTGTATAGAAGCTAGTGCTATTAAGTTTCCATTACTTCTACAATAATTAGATAATACTTTTATTTCTTCATTTAAATTAGAATCATCTTTTAATACATCAAGTGATAAACTTCTTAAGTACTCCTCATCTTTTTCTATGGTTCTTAATCTATATTTTTCATCACTAAATTTCATATTCATAAACTTCCTTATGTTTAGCTGTAAATGATAAGAAATCAGTATTTTCATCATATCCATTTATATTAAAATTAATAGCCCTTATAGTAGCAGCATGAGATACTATTAACACGTTTTTATAATTTTCTTTTTTTAATTTATCTAAGAATTTCTTAGCTCTTTTTAAAACATCTTTTACTTTTTCAACATCATTATAATCATTATTTAATTTATAATCCCAGTAGTTATGCTTAGAATACTCTTCATACTTCTTACCTTCAAACGCGCCTAAATCTCTTTCGATTAAAAGATCATCTATTACTATTTTACACTTATTATTAACTACTATATTAGCTGTTTCTATTGTTCTTTTAAGAGGAGATGTTATACATATATCAAATGAAACATCGCTTAACTTTTCCTTTATTTCAAAAGATTCTTTTTTACCATCTGGGCTAAGTCCTATGTTACTTCTACCCTGCATCAAACCTTTTTCATTCCAAGCTGTCCTTCCATGTCTAATTACGTATATCTTCATAATAATCTTCCTTTAATATATTTATGTATTCTTCTTTTTCTTTTTCACTAATAAAAGCTGCATTAACTGCGTTTATATTAAATTTTAAAAAGTCTTCACGAGTAAAATCAAAATACTTCTTTAACTTTTCATACTCTTTAGATAAAGTAATATTTGACACAGTATTATTATCAGTACTAATAGTTAATAAGACATTTTTATCATATAACTTTCTTATTGGATGTTTTTCATACTTATCAACTACCTTGGTTTGAATATTACTAGTTGGGCAAACCTCTAGAGTAATATTTTTACTTTTTATTTCATTTAAAGCATCTTCATCTTCTAATATTCTTACTCCATGGCCAATTCTTTTTGCACCAAAACTAACCGCATCTAATACACTTTTTGCACCATCAGCTTCTCCAGCATGAATTGTAAATGGTATGTTTCTTTTATTAGCTATATCAAATAAGTTTTTATAATCTTTTGTTTTATATTTATTTTCATCCCCAGCAAGATCAAGTGCAACAACACCTTTATTTAAAAATCTATAAGCAGCGTTCAAAGTCTTTAAATTGTCATTTTCACTTGCACCTCTCATCATACATAATATTAAATTAATTTTAATATTAACCATCTTAAAGCCTTCTAAGACAGATGAAACTATCTCATCATAGTTTAAACCTTCTTTAGTATGAAACATTGGTGCAAATCTAACTTCTGCATATATAACATCATCTTTTTCTAAATCTTGTCCTAGTTCATATGCTATTTTCTTTAAATTATCCTTAGTCTGCATAACTTTTATAGGTAAATCAAACTTAGTTAAATACTCTTTTAAATCTACATTATCATCTCTTACTGATAAATCATTTTTAATATCTTCTTCTTTTACATTTAATAAAGATGCTACCGTACTTTTTCTTACACTACCATCTAAGTGTAAATGAAGCTCCACTTTTTTCATAATATCACTTTCCTTAATTATAATTATAGCGCAATTTAAACCTAAAAAAAACACTAGTTTTTTACTAGTGTTAATTTTTAAATTGTGAATTATATAAATCAGCATAAAATCCTTGCTTTTTCATTAATTCTTCATGATTACCTTGTTCAATAATATTTCCATCTTTCATTACTAATATTATATCAGCGTTTTTAATAGTTGATAATCTATGTGCAATTATAAATGATGTTCTACCCTTAGTTAATTTATCCATTGCTTTTTGAACAATTTCTTCTGTTCTAGTATCAACTGATGAAGTTGCTTCATCTAAAATTAAGAATGGAGCATCTTTTATCATACCACGAGCAATTGTAAGAAGTTGTTTTTGACCAGCTGAAATTGATTCACTATCATTTATCTCATAGTCTAATGCACCTGGCAATGAATTAACAAAGTGAGATACACCAACTGTTTCAAGTGCCTTTTTTATATCCTTATCCGATACATTTTTCTTATTATACTTAATATTATCTCTTATAGTACCATGAAATAACCAAGTATCTTGAAGTACCATTATAAATAAATCATGAATATTTTCTCTTTTTAAATCCTTAATAGAAGTTCCATCTATTAATATATCTCCATCATTTATATTGTAAAACTTCATAAGTAAGTTAACCATAGTTGTTTTACCTGCTCCTGTAGGTCCTACTATTGCTACTTTTTCCCCTGGTTTTACCTTACAGTTAAAATCATTAATGATTACCTTATCTTCATCATAACCAAATTTAACATGTTTAAATTCTATGTTACCTTTTACTTTTTCAACGTTAAGTTTTTTCTTTAAGTTTGATTCATCAATCATTTCTTCTTCTTCAACAAATTCAAATACCCTTTCTGCCGCTGCACAAGTAGATTGTAAACTAGTCATACCTTGAGCTATTTGAGAAAGTGGTGATGTAAATAATCTAACATAAATCATAAATGCAACTATTACACCAAAACTAATATTACCATTTATTGTTAAAAGTGCACCAACTATGCATACCGAAACATATCCTAAATTACCAATAAAATTCATCATAGATGGCATAAGTCCTGATAAGAACTGACTCATTCTGTTACATTCAAATACGTTTTTATTTAACTCATCAAACTTTTTAGAAGCATCATAATTTCCATTATAAGCTTTAACAACGTTATGCGATGAATATATTTCTTCTATATGACCATTTAACTTACCTAACTCTACTTGTCTTGCTAAGAAATACTTTTGAGATTTACTTAGTATAAATGACATAAACATAAATCCAATTAAAGATGCTACTATTGCAGTTATTGCAAGGATCCAGTTTGTTTTAAACATCATTATTATACAACCAATAAATAAAGCTATTGCAGAAACAAATGATCCAAGACTTTGTGACATTGTTTGAGCTATTGTATCAACATCATTTGTAACGCGAGATAGTATATCTCCTGTTGAATGATTATCAAAATACTTAAGAGCTAATTTATTTATTTTAATAGATATCTTTGTCCTTAAATTTCTTGCAAAGTCATTAGCAACACTTGCCATTATAAAACCTTCTAAAAAGTTAAACAAAGCACTTAATAAGTAAATAGTAAGTAAGAATATAACTATCTTTTTAATAGCACTCATATTTATCTTAGGTTTTATAATACTAGATATATTATTTGGTAGTTTATCTAACCTAGAATATATACTTTTAGCTGATGATTTCTTTGTAATACCACTCATTTCATTTATAAATGTTATTTTATCATCAGTAGATATTTTTTTACCTTCTATAGTACTTTCTGGCAATAATATTTTTTGAATACTTTTAGGCATATTACTAATCATCTTTAGAAAATCATTTTTATTATCACTAGATAAGTTTTTAGATTCTTTCATAAATGATAATCTATCTTCAGTTGAAATAGATACATTATCTATTTTTATTTCTGGTAATATTATTTTCTTTATAGAATCACTCATACCTAAAATATTATCAAGCATTTTATCTTGGTTACCTTCACTTGACATTTCATACATAAACTTTTGAAAACTTAGTTTATCTTCATCAGATATATTGCTTGATGAATTTATTTCATACATAGTATTTTCATCTATATTAGGTTTTAAAATAAGACTAGTTACCTCTTTAATTTTATTTTCATTTAATGAACTAGAAATATCTTTACTTATAACTTCTATCTTGCTTTTATCTAAAACAAGTCCCTTAGATAATTCATCAGTTAAATCACTTAGCTTATTAGGCCCTATTATAGAAAATACACTAGATGCTGCTGCAAAAATAAGAGCTATTACTATAAATGGAATAAAACTATTTAAGTAACTTAAAAGCTTTTTTAACGTACCAGATAAATTTTTAGGCTTTTCACCCAAACCTCTATTTGGTCCATGCATTCTTCGAGGTCTTGATTCTCTTTTTTCTTCATTATTCATTTTCAAGTTCCTCCTTTGATAATTGTGATAAAGCTATTTCTTTATATACTTTACATTTCTTTAATAATTCTTTATGTGTACCACTTCCAACCATCTTTCCATTATCTAATACTATTATTTTATCTGCATTTATAATTGTACCAATTCTTTGGGCTACTATTATGTTAGTAGCTTTCTTAGTTGTTTTTTTAAGTTCTTTTCTAAGCACGTAATCAGTTTTATAATCAAGTGCACTAAATGAATCATCAAACACAAATATTTCTGGATTTCTTGCTATTGCACGAGCTATTGCAACTCTTTGTTTTTGACCTCCTGATATATTAGTACCACCTTGTGATATTATTGCATTATATTTCTTTGGCATATTTTCAATAAACTCTGTTGCTTGAGCTACTTTAGCTGCCTTTTTCATTTCTTCATCGCTTACTTTTTTATCTCCGTAAGAAACATTATATTTAACACTACCATTAAACATAACAGCACGTTGTGGAACATATCCTATTTTTTTATATAAAGCACTTAATTTATAATCCTTTATATTTTTACCATCTATTAATATTTCACCTTCAGTTACATCATAAAAACGCATAATAAGATTTACAATGGTACTTTTGCCCGATCCTGTTGATCCAATAAGTGCTAATGTATCTCCGCTTTTAGCCTTAAATGAAATATTTTTAAGTATATATTCATCAGCATCAGGATACTTAAATGAAACATTTTTAAACTCAACATCACCCTTTAAATTAGTATCTAAGTCAAATGTACCATCAGTTATCTTAGTTTTAGTATCTAAAATTTCTCTTATACGATCTACTGAAACACTAGCTCTTGGATACATAACAAATATCATAGAAAGCATTAAAAATGCCATTATAACCTGCATTGCATAACTAGAAAATACAATCATATCACTAAATAAATTAAGCCTATCAAACATTCCTGCACTATTAATTAAACCTGCTCCAATAAAATATATTGAAAGAGGAAGTAAGTTCATTATTAAGTACATCGTAGGAGACATAATAGACATCATTCTTTGGTTAAACATTTGTGTATTAGTTAACTTATTATTACCCTCTTCAAACCTTGATTCTTGATATTTTTCAGCATTAAACGCTCTTACAACACGTATACCATTTAAGTTTTCTCTTGTCTTATCATTAATGTTATCTATTAATTTTTGAACAATCTTAAACCTTGGAAGTACAATAAGCATTAACGTAGTAATTACAGCAAGCATTACTAATACAGCTACTAACGTTGCAATACTCCATCTATAATTTTTACCTAGTATTTTAAGTATTGCCCAAACAGCTGTAATTGGTGCTTTAATAAGCATTTGAAGTCCCATTGATATAAACATTTGAATATTAGTTATATCATTAGTTGTTCTAGTAATTAAACTACTAGTTTTAAATTTCTTTATTTCTTCCATACTAAATTCTTGCACTTTAGTAAATAAAGTTTTTCTTGTATTTTGTGAAAATGTAGCTGATATATAAGAAGTTAAATACCCAACTATAACAGCTGATATTAAAGAACCACCAGCACAAAGTAACATGTAAGATCCTTGTGTTAATATATCAGACATTTTGCTACCTTCAGTTTGAACAAGTTTAGTTATCTCTGACATGTAATCAGGTAATCTTAAATCAAGCCAGACTTGAAATACAATTAACAAAATACATATTAAAATAAAAAAATAGTCTTTTTTATTAAATTCTTTCAATAACTTAGTCATAATTAATTCCTTTCTTATCTTAAATTATTTAATAATTTATCAATTACCCTAAAAAAAACTTTTTCCTCTTCTAATGATATGCCTTTTAACATTTCTTTTTCAAACTTATTTATTTTTTCTTTCATTTCTTTATGTTTTTGCGTACTTAAATCTGTTAACGATACCTCTTTTTTTCTAGTATCATTTTTAGAATCTTCTCTTTTAATAAGTCCGTTTTTTTCCATGGTCTTTAAAATACCAGATATAGTAGAACGTCTTAAATCCATTTCTTTTTCTATATCACTTTGATATATAATTTTATCTTTATTTACAAATAAGTATCTTAATATTCTAGCTTGAACATGGGATATATTTATTACCTTTTCTTTTTTTATGTTTTGGCATATCTTTCTATCTATTAAATTATCAAGTTTTTTTATTTCAAAAGCTACTTTTCTTTTCATTTTACTCACCACACTTTTTGTAAGGTAACTAACAAAAATAATTCTATCATATATAACTAATAAGTCAATAAAAAACTTTATTAAAAATTATTAAAAAAAAGGATTAACCATTAACCCTTTATTTATTTTTATCCTCCAAAAATAATGTATTAATTAATTAATTTACCTATACCAATTCTTATATCCATGTTATTTATTAGCATTTTCTTTAGTTTTCTTTGAAGATAAGTTTTTTCACTAAGATTTTCATAATTAGTGCAATAACAATCTTCAAACACAAAATTTAATATATCATTTTTACAATCTTTTCCCTCTTTAATATCAAATAATTTGCTAAAAACTAATATATTTGAATTATTATTCAAAAGTTTTAAAACATCTAAACTAAGCATCCAAGATTCCATGTAGTAGTTTATGTTTTCTATACCAAAATATTTATATAACTCTTTTCTTGAATTATTAATAGATTCATTTACTTTATCAATATCTAAAGCTGTTTTTCTTGGAATATGCATTTTTATACATATCTCATCTTTATTAGTTAATGGATTATTATTTACTACCTCATATTGTAAAATTCCTACTTCTATAATTCTTAAATTAATAAAGTAGCTGGCCCATAACATTTGAGATATTCTAACACTTTTGTAACCTCTTATTAAAATATCATTAAGTAATGTTTCTTTTACCCTTCTTTTATGAATAATTATTTGATTTTCATCTAATTTATATTTATTCATATTTCTTATATGAACTTTATACCCCATTAAAATCATTATTGATGTTATAAAAGGATCGCATTTACCAAATAGTTTAGTTACATCTTTTATTTTCCAAAGCTTTATTATTGATGTGTTTTTTCTATCATAAAGAGTTAATAAAAGTTTTTTTATTCTTTCACATAATGCTCTATCTTTATTTATTTTTCTTACCACATCTAAACATCTATTTTTATAGTCTTCATCAATAACACCATAAAATTCTAACGCACGTAATATTTCATCTTCTTTAATCATAATTTTTACATCTTTCCTTATAAATTATCATAATCATCTAAAAAGCTTTTGTACTCTCCTCTTTTTTTAACGCCTAAAACACAATTTAAGTTAACATTATCCATGCTCTTAAAAATATTATTATCTACGTTTTCATTAACCTTTTTCATGTTTTTTATAAGATTTTTCATTTCTTTTCTCTTACTTGTTCCATCATCAACAACAGTACATTGTTCCGTAAAACGACAAGCACAGTTTATAAATGTTAGCTTATTA
>JALEND010000075.1 GCA_022768045.1 Mycoplasmatota bacterium
AATCACATCCTTTCCTTATTAATTCTTTTGTAAACACAAAAAAATCAACCCGAACGGATTGATATGTATCTCAAGTTCAAACTATAAAAGTTCGAACAGAAACGTCACTGGAGCAAGTGAAGAGAATCGAACTCTCATCCCAGCCTTGGCAAGGCCGTGTACTAACCATTGTACTACACCTGCAATAAATAAAATTGGAGGGGCCAGCCGGACTTGAACCGGCGATCGTGGAGTTGCAGTCCAATGCCTTACCAACTTGGCTATAGCCCCGTGTAAAAGAATTATAACATAAAATATAATAAAATATCAAGTGAATCTATTATATTTTATGCAAATAATTCTGTTTGTTGTTTAATAACCGTTTTTGCTAAAAAAAGCTTTTGTGTTTGTTAATGTATCGTAACCCATATTTATGTCTACTAAATCATTATTTTTAACAATTAATATAGTAGGAGTTCCCCAGTTATTATTTTTTAAATAATCAAGAGAATTAGTAAATTTATCCCAGTCTTCTGACGATATGTTATCAGTGTTAACATAATTTATATCAAGATTCATTTCTACTTGTACTTCTTTTATTACTGGCATAAATTTTTGACAGTAAGTACAAGTTGGCCTAGTTATTAAAACAATACTTTTTTCATTTTGTTTAACTAAGTTTAAATATTTATCTACTGATACTTCCTTGAATCCAGAATTTTCAAGTGTCACATCATTATATTTTTCATCAGTAGTATCTTCTTCATTATCATCATCTTCGTAATTATTTTCTGTATTACTAGAAATATAGTTGTCAGTTATGTTATTTTTTCTTGCATTCTCAATTGCATTAGAAATAGTACCATAAGAGATTAAAAGTATAATTGCTAATAATATTATTACAACAAAATATACGATGCTTATTATAATACCTGCTATTGACAAGCCCTTTCCTTCATTATTTAATTCCTTTGATTTTTTAAGTCCAATGATAGATAATATTAAACCTACGATAGATGATATTCCACATGTTAATATACCACATAAAGAACATACAAAACCTGCGATAGCTTGTCCATTTTTCTTGTTTTCCACTTTTATTCCTCCTTTATTTTAATTTTATCATAAAAAATTAATTATTTTGTATAAACTTGAAGTTTTATTTTAGTTAATGTATAATTAAGACGATAGTTTATGGTAGGAGGTATTAAATGGTAAAAAGTAAAAAAACTAAAAAGAAAGAAGAATCTTTAAATAAGAAAAACTTAATTATATATTTAGGTGTTATCTTACTAACAATTATTTTGCTTATATTAGCATTTTCTATATCAAATAATGAAAAAACTAAAAATAGTAAGAGATTTAAAGAATCTTATGAAAGTATAAATGGAAAAATAGATGATAGTAAAAATAAAATAAGAACAGTACGTATAAGTGAAAATAATCCTTTTGTTTATATAACAGGAGAAGAATTAGTAAAGAAAATAAACAGTAATGAAACTTTTTATGTTTACTTTGGATCTAAGTATTGTCCATGGTGCAGAAGTGTTATAGAAAAAGCAATAGAAGTTGCAAATGATAAAAATATTAAAACTATATATTATGTTGAAATATGGGGAAAACAGCATGAGGAAATATTTAGAGATAAATATGAGTTATTAGAAAATGGAGCTTTAAACAAAGTATATGGTGGTACTAAAGCTTATAAGAAAATAATTAAATCTTTTGAAAATGTTTTAGAAGATTATACATTATCTAAAGAAGATGGTACTTCATATAATGTTGGTGAAAAAAGAATTTTTGCACCTACATTTATATATGTTAAAGATGGTAAAGCAGTAAAGTCTACAGATGGAACATCAAAAAAACAAGAAAGTGCATTTGATAAGTTAACTAAGGAAATATTAGATGACGAAGAAAAATTATTTAATGAATTTTTTGAAAATTAATTTATGAGAAGGTTTGTTATAAATCTTCTTTTTTTGTATATTATTTAATTTATTTAAAATAATAATACTGGAGGTTTAATTATGGATAATGATTATAAATTAATTAAAGATATTAAATTTGGCATGAATGCTATAAATTTAATTATCAGGGAAGCTAGTAGTGATGATTTAAAGATTTTGCTATTAAAACAGTATTATAGATATGAGGAATTATTAAGTAAATTAAATAAGTATAAATATATAAATTACTGTGTTCCTTTTTATAATAAACTTATGATGTTTTTTTCTATAAAATCTAGATTTGTTGCTAAAAAAAGTGATTCTATGGTTTCAGAGCTAATGATAAAAGGGTATAACATTGGAATTATAAATGGGAGAAAACTTATAAACAGTGGGGAACTTAATTTTAAATTAAATAATATAACAAAGCTTTTTATAAATATACAAGAAGTAAATATTAAAGAACTAAATAAATATTTATAATACTTTACATAACTTTAAGAAAATGTTTTTTAAGTAGCATATAATGTAATATAATATATTGTATAGTGGAGGTTTATATGAAATATATTATAGATACAGATCCAGGTGTAGATGATGCTATAGCAATTATGCTTGGTATTCAAAATAATTTAGATGTAATAGGTTTTACTTTAGCTAGTGGAAATATTCCTGCTTATAAATCTGAAAAGAATTTAAAAATTATTCAAGAGTTTTTAGGTACAAATATAAAGATGTATAAGGGTAAGAAGGAAAATAAGTGTAATCATGAAACGGCAGAGTATGCTCATGGAAAAGATGGTCTTGGTTATGCTGTTTTTAATGATAATATGTCAAGAAAGACGTTTTCAATGAAAAGAGCAGAGGATTTTATAATTAGTGCTTCAAAGAAATATAAGGATGATTTAACTATAATTTGTCTTGGACCATTAACTAATTTAGCAAGTGCAATAAAAAAAGATCCTAAGTTAGTAAATAGACTAAAGCATGTTGTTATAATGGGTACAACGTATGATCCAGATAATAAGAATCCTTATTTGGAGTTTAATGTTAACGTTGATCCATCAGCAGCTAAATATGTTTTATCAGCACCTTTTTCTGATATAAGATTAGTAACTCATGAAGTAGGAGTTAAGTCTTTTGTAGAGAAAGATTATGTACTTAATTTACGTAATTCTAATAAACTTTTATCTAGGTTTGTTGGATTAATATCAGAAAAATACATTGAATTTAGTTATGAACATTATAATACAATAGGACTTGGTACACCTGATCCAACTACAATTGCAAGTATAATAGATGATAGTATTGTTACTTTTTCACCTTGTAATGTAGAGGTAATATCAAGAGGTAATGAAAAAGGTGAATGCCATATTAGTTTATGTGATGATAGTAATATAAAAGTTGCAACTGATTTTGACTTAGAAAAGTTTAGAAAATTATTTAAGAAAACTTTCAATTAAGTTTTCTTTTTTCATATATTTAAATAGGTGATTATTTTGACTGATGAAAATATTTATGCGGTGGCAAATATAAAGGGAGATATTTCTTCTCCAAACTTATCTGGGATAGCTTATTTTAGACCTTTTAAAGACGGTTGCATGGTAGAAGTTGAAGTGTCTAATTTACCAGGTTATGAACCTTATTTACTTTTTCCTATACATATTCATGATGGTAAGAATTGTGATATTTCATCTTCAGGATTATTTGATAATGTAAAAGGACATTATAACCCAACTCTTAAAAATCATCCATATCATGCTGGTGATATGCCTATTTTGTTTTCTAATAATGGATATGCTTATTTAAAGTTTTATACAACTAGGTTTAAGGTTTATGATATTATAAATAAGCTAGTTATTATTCATGAATCTTTAAATGATGAAAATGCTAAGACGTTTGGAAAAAAGATAGGTTGTGGTAAGATAATTAAATATAGTATATAAAAAACATCTTTTATGATGTTTTTTTCTTTTTAATTAAAATACATTTTATAAATATAAGTAGCATAATTATAAATATTGGAAGTGCTATAAATGGTACATAGTAATTTTGGATTAAAGATATTGAGTGGGGTATATTTCCAAATGATTTATTAGCACAAACTAGTGATATGATAGAAGTTATTATTATTAATATAATGTATGTTTTTTTACTTTTATTTAATCCTTTTAAATAAGTCATTATTCCATATAATGATATATTTGAAAGAGCAGTTATATAAAATAACCATCTAAAAGCTAGTAGGTTTTCTATATGAAGTCCAGAATATGATATACCTATTTTTTTAAGTAGTATATATTCAGGATATCTAAATAATGTTGACATATTATATCCGAAGCATGATAGAACATAAAACATAACAATTACTAGTGCTAATTGTGATATAGCATAAAATATTATTATCATTTTATTATATTTCTTTTTGTCTATTATTTTTTCTTTGTTAATGGTAAGTAGCAAAATAGATAAAAGACTACTTGAAAAGGCGTTATATATAGCAGAGTCTATAATACCAAATACATGTTTTTTATTTATTATAATAGGAAGTATATTATCTATTTCTATGTAATGAAACAGCAATACTTCTATTATTATTACAAGTATTAAGCTTATTACAAAAGATATTTGAGATATTCTAGATATTACTTCAATGCCTTTAAAACAAGTAATTAAAGATGTTATTAATATTAATAAGCCAACTATTAAAAATGGAGTGTTTTGTAGGTATTTACTAGTTACAAATATAACACTTGCTCTAATAGATACTGTAAATAAAAATATATAAAATAAGAATATTATTAAGTTTATTAGGTTACTAGTTATTTTACCAAATAGTTTCTTAGTTTTTTCAAATATATTTAAGTTTTCATATGTATCATTTATTTTTAAATACATTATTACTGGTAATATACCTATTATAGAACCTAAAATCATACCTATTAAAACTTCATTACTAGCTTTTCTAAGAAGAATTATATCACTTAAACCTATATACATGCTTAAGCATATTAATGAAAAAAACATACCTATTTGAATACTTGATACTTTATTATTCATCACTATTTTCCTTTCTAACTGATTTTATTGTAAGCTCAGTTGATTTTACAGAAACTTTTGTATTAAATTTAAATTTTGCTTTTTCTATTATATCTTTAATATTATATTTAAGATTTTTAGTTTCTTTATATTTCTTTGTATAAAACTTTTCACCATATTTTAACGTATCTGTTTTTTCTTCTTTATATAGTTTAGAAATAGTTTGATTCATTAATTTATTTACTCTTTTTTTAGCTTTATTTTCTAATTTTTTTAACTCGTTTTTATTTTTTAAAAAGTCTGTTTTGCAATTATATTCAAGTAAATCAGCATTAACCTTTATATTTACATTTACAACTGGCGTTTTGCCTTCATAGTAAAACTTTTCTTTAAACTTGTTACTATTTATCCTTAACGTTGCATAGTTGTTTTTATCACATTTAACATTTATATAAGTTTCTTTTGGAAAGTTTGCTAAAAAATTGTATCCAACACTTTCATTAGTAGTTAAATAACCTTTTAATTTGCTGTCTTTAAAGTAACCTAAAGTATCAAATGTTAGTTTTGTTTTAGGATCACTATTTTGAATGTTATCCATCATTTCACCTTTTTTTACTTTTCCTTCTATTTTTACAGATGGTATGATAGCTTCCGTTTTAGAATTAGATAAATCTGATATAAATTCATCTATTGTAATAACTGTTAATATACCACTAAAGTTATCTGCAACAGATAGTGTTGCTTTTAAATTCTTTGATGGAATTGTTTCTAATGGTGTAATTACCTTTAAAATACTTGATGCTTTTTTTTCTTTTGAAGTTATTACAACAGCATCTTTTGCAGATTCTGGATCTCTCATAAAATAATCTAAATAATTAAGAGGATTTTCTTTTTTTAACAGCTCTTCACTTATTACAATAACTTCATTATGACCTAAGTATAGTTCCTTAGGAGAATCAAGTATTATTTTTTCTAGAGCATCATATATTGTTTTACCACTAGCTTCGTAAAAAGTTATTAAACTACTATTATCTTCTTCATTTTTTTTAGCATTCATTATTTGCACACCGATTTTATATTTATTTACATCATCATTATTTTTATCTATTGAAACACCAGATACTATTGCGTAATTATTTATCTCTTTGTAATTATAACAACCACTTAAAGAAAAAAGGAAAATAATAATTATAAATATCTTAAATATTTTTTTCTTCATTTTTATCCTCCTTTGTAGATAGGGTTTTAGGATGTAACTTAGCGTCTTTAAATATTAGTATTGCATCTTTTAATCCATTTTTATTAAATGGTTCAAATGGCGCAAAATAGGGCTTTCCACATGATGTTTGTGAAATTAATATTGCAAGCATTATAAGGCATCCAAACATAACTCCTATAAAGCCAAATAAGGAAGATAATATAATTAAAATCAGCTGCCACCATCTAATTGAGTTTATTAATTCTATTGAAGAGAAGGCAAGGGATGCAACTGATGATATACCAACTATTATTATTGTAATAGGTGATACTATTCCAGCTTCAACAGCAGCTTGTCCTAATACTAATGCACCAACTATTGAAATTGAGCTTCCTCCTTTTCCTGGAAATCTTAAATCACTTTCTCTTAAAACTTGAAACATAAAACTCATAACTAATATTTCAAATACGGTGGAAAAAGGCACTCCATCTCTTTGTGTTGAAAAATTTATTAATAGTCCACTAGGAATTGCTTCTAAGTTATATGCCATTAATGATATGTATATAGCAGGTGTTAAAAGTGTTAATAACATTGAAATTATTCTTATCATTCTACTTGCAAATACGTTTAAACCTTTTTCATAATAATCATCTGGGCTTTTAAAAAAGTCAATAAATGTACATGGAAGTACTGTTACTTCGTTTGAGTTTTCACACATTAAAATAACTCTTCCTTGAAGTAACATTTGACATGCAAAATCAGGCCTTTCTGTTGAAAGATTTATTGGGAAAATAGCTCTATTTGCATTACTTATGGCATCTATTATGTAGTTAGAATTTCCAACGTAATCTATTTTTATACTTTTTACTTTTTCATAAATATTATTAATTAATTCTTCTTTACAAACACCATTTAAATAGAGTAATGCAACTTTTGTTTTACTTTTTTTACCGATGGTTAATTCCTTTATCCATAAGTTTTCAGTTTTAATTCTTCTTCTTAACATTCCTAAGTTAGCTTGATAATTTTCTGTAAAAGCATCAAGTGGTCCTTTAAGACTTTTTTCATTTTCACTTCTTTGTATTTGACTTGTTAAACTAGCTTTATTTTCAAAAGCTAATATTTTATCATTATTATCAAATACTATTAGTGTAAATCCGTTAAATAAGTAATATAATGTATCTTCTATTGTTGTTATTTCTTGATACGTATTATTAGGAATATAGTTTTTAATGTAATTAAATATTTCGTCATCTTTTATTTTATCTTTGTCTTCATCTAATCTTCTTAATATAAAATCGTTTATATCTGTTTGACTACTTACACTATTTGAATAGATTAAAGTTATTGTTTTATTTTTTAATGGATAATCTTTATATGTGACATCAGGTGCATTACCAGTTTTTTTCTTTATTAAGTTTATCGTTTTAAGTCTGTTTTTTATGTTTGTCATATTATCCCTCTTTTTTAAATAGTATTAACTATAATCTATAAAAAAATTCAAAAAAAAGGAGATTGCGTGAATTTTCATGCAATCTCAAAAAGAATAAAAAGGGGTTGGCTAGTTGTGATACTAGCACCAGCAAGAATTTTCCCTGCTGGTGCCAATTATACTACTCAAAAAGAGGGTAAATGTCAACAGTTTTTTAAAAAAAAATAAAAAAAATAAACCTACTTGATTGATTTGCATACAAACGTTTGTTATAATTGTTAATATAAGAGGAAAACAAGATGGAATTAAGTAAGATAAAAGGGTTAGGAGAAAAAACTATACAGTATTTAAATCAACTTAATATATATGACTCTGATGATTTAATTAGGAACTATCCTTATAGGTTTAATGTATATGCTAAAAGAAGTATAAATGATGATAGATACTATGATAACTTTGTAAGTGATGGAGTAGTTGAGTCACCCGCAGTTATTAATTTCTTTAGAGGCAAAATGAATAGGATTACCTTTAGGTGTAATATTCAAAATAAAATAATAAGAGTAGTTATTTTTAATAGGGCTTTTTTAAAAAATAAAATAGTACCTGGAAGCATAGTTACTTTAACCGGAAAATATGATCCTAAAAAAGAAGAATTAGTTGCAAGTAATATTAAATTTGGAGCTTTAAAAAATGGAGTTGAAATAGAACCTGTTTATCACTTGAATAAGAAAATAACAGGTAAGCAGATGAATAATTATGTTAATAGTGCTCTTTCTTATGTTGAAGTTTTAAATAACATACCAGAAAGCTTAAGAGAAAAATATAATTTTATGAATGAATATGATGCGTTAAAAATAATTAATAATCCAGTTGATGAGGCTAGTTTAAAAACAGCGTTAAAAACACTTAAGTATGAAGAGTTATTTACCTATATGAAAAATGTTAGATTATTAAAATTAAAAAATGAGGTTCATAATCCTTGTTATAAAAAGAATGTTGATTTAGATAAGGTAAATGATTTTATAAATTGCTTACCATTTAAATTAACTTTAGATCAAAAGAAAGTAACAGAAAAGATGTTAAGTGAGATAAGTAATGATACATTAATGAATAGACTTCTTCAAGGCGATGTAGGTACAGGTAAAACGATAGTTGCTTTTATTTTAGCCTATGCCTTAAAAACAGGAAATTACCAGACATCTTTTATGGCACCTACTGAGGTTTTAGCTCGTCAGCATTATAAAAATGCACAATCACTTTTTAAGGATACTGATTTTGAAATTGGCTTATTAACAGGAAAAATGACTGTAAAAGAGAAAAAAGAAGTTTATGAAAAAATAAAAAATGGTCAAATAGACATGTTAATTGGTACACATGCATTAATAAGTGAAAAGGTTTTATGGAAAAACTTAGGTTTAGTAATAACAGATGAACAACATAGGTTTGGTGTTAATCAACGTACGATCTTAAAAAATAAGAGTAATTATCCTGAGGTTCTTATGATGAGTGCAACTCCAATACCTAGAACGTATGCACTAACTATATATGGTGATACTGATGTATCAAGTATAAAAACTAAACCAGAAGGTAGATTACCTGTTATAACAAAAGTTGTTAAAGAAGAAGATATGAAAGATGTTTTAGAAGGCGTTTATAGTGCTTTAAAAAAAGGTAATCAAGCTTATGTTATTGCTCCTATGATAGAAGAAAGTGAAGATACTGATTATACTAATGTATTTGATTTAAAACGTAAATTTGAAATAGCATTTAAAAATTATAACGTTGGAATAATGCATGGTAAGATGAATGCAGAAGAAAAAGATAGTGTTATGAATAGCTATAGATTAGGAAAGATAGATATTTTAATATCAACAACGGTTATAGAAGTTGGAGTAGATGTTAAAAATGCTAGTGTAATAGTTATTTTTGATGCAGATAGATTTGGTCTTTCAACACTTCATCAGTTAAGAGGAAGAGTAGGTAGAAATAGTATTCAGTCTTATTGTTATTTAATAAGTAATAAAGATAAAGAAAGACTTAAGATAATGGAAAAAGAAAATGATGGTTATAAGATAAGCGAGGCTGACTTTAAATTAAGAGGTCAAGGAGATTTGTTTGGCAACAGACAAAGTGGTGCCTTATCATTTAAATTATCAGACGTAAAAAAAGATTATGATCTTTTAGTTAAAGTAAGAGATGATGTTAATGAATTGTTTGATAAATAAAAGGAAAAAATATGAAAATATTAAAAGAAATAAAAGAATATTCTACTAATAAAAAAGGTAAGTAAAAGCGTTGAAAACATAATTTTATATCAAGATTCTGCACTTGTCTATTAAATATAAAATTTAATATTAAATCATTAAAATATATTGACAAGTGTCATAAAAATATATATTATTATAATAGCGTGAAGATATCACGCAAGCGTACTTTTACGATAA
>JALEND010000002.1 GCA_022768045.1 Mycoplasmatota bacterium
GGACAAACTTTATCAGAAGTGACATCAAGGACATTGCTAGGGTTAGAAGAAATTTTTAAAGAGGAAAAACCAGATATAGTATTAGTTCATGGAGATACAACGACAACATTTGCTGGGGCATTAGCTGCATTTTATAATCAAATTGCCATTGGACATGTTGAGGCAGGATTAAGAACATATGATAAGTATTCTCCATTTCCTGAAGAAATGAATAGGCAGATGGTTGATTGTATGACTGATATGTATTTTGCACCAACTGAACTTAGTAAAGAAAATTTACTTAAGCAAAATATAGACGAGTCTAAAATATATGTTACTGGTAACACAGCAATAGATGCAATGAAAACAACGGTGTCTAAAGAATATAAGAATGATATATTTAATTGGATTGGAAATGATAGAATGATTCTTCTTACTGCACATAGAAGAGAAAATTTAGGTGATCCTATGCGTAATATATTTAGAGCTATCAGAAGAATAGTAGATGAAATAGATGATGTTAAAGTTGTATATCCAATCCATATGAATCCTAAAGTTAGAGAAGTTGCAAATGAAATTTTTGAGGGTTGTGATAAAGTTAGATTAATAGAACCATTAGAAGTATTTGATTTTCATAATTTTCAAAATAAAAGTTATATAATTATGAGTGATTCTGGTGGAATTCAAGAAGAGGCTCCATCACTTGGAAAACCGGTACTAGTTTTAAGGGATACAACAGAAAGACCAGAGGGAATAGAAGCAGGTACGTTAAAATTAGTTGGAACAAATGAAAATGTAATTTATGATGAAGCTATTAAACTTTTAACTAATAAAGAAGAATATGATAAAATGAGTAAGGCAAGTAATCCATATTGTGATGGTCATACTAGTGAAAGAATAGCAGATGCTATTATTAAAAAATTTAGTAAATAACTTATGAAAAAAGTAGTAAAATTATATAAAAAGTATGAAGAAATAATTAATTATTTAATATTTGGAGTATTAACAACTCTTGTTAGTTTAATTACAAAATGGGGCTTGTTATATACAATACTTGATCCAACAAATAGTCTAGAATTACAAATATCAATAATAATATCTTGGATATGTTCTGTGTCATTTGCATATGTTACAAATAGATTATATGTGTTTAAAAGTGAAAATAAAGGTATATTAAAAGAAATTGTATCCTTTTTTGGAGCAAGATTATTAACTCTTGGAATAGAAATGTTTATTATGTGGTTTTTTGTTACATATTTAAAAATGAATAGTGATATAATGGTATTTATCTGGACTATAGCGACTCAATTTATAATAATAGTTTTAAACTACATTTTTAGTAAATTAATAGTGTTTAGAAAGAAAAGTTGAAGAAATTCGACTTTTTTTATTTTTATTTTATAAAACGACAATTATTTTAAAATACATCTATATAATAGCATCCTTAGAAATGAGGTGATTTATAGATTAATATTAATTATATGAAAAAAGATGATTTTTTATGAATTGTTAGAAAAATAAAAATAAGGAGGGTTTTGATGAAAAAAATAATAGTATTAATAATAGGTTTATTTTTAGCTGTTCCAATTACTACAAAGGCTGCAACCATAGATTGGACACTTGACAGGGAGGTTTTTGTTCATAGAATTATAAATGGTAAATATCATTTAACTAATATGCCATATTTAACAGTTGATAATAATATAGCATATTGTATAGAACCAGGTCTTGATTTAGAGAAAAATGGTACTATGACACCAACATTTAATATAAATGATACCAGTGTTAAAAAAAGTATTAAAAGAGCATCTATAATAGGATATTATGGATATAAGAAATTTGGTCATGACGATAAAAAATATTATATGGCAGCACAAAAGTTGATATGGCTAGAAATGGGTGCAGAAAGTGTTAAATACACCTATGATAGAGAAGGTAATAATTTGATAGATATATCAAAATATGAAAATGATATATTAAATGAGGTAAATAATTATGATAAAACACCTATTTTTGATATAAAAGATAAGTACATGGTAGGAGATACTGTTAAATTAAAAAGTAAGAATATGAAATTAGATGGTTATGAACTATATAGTCCTAGTAATACAATTAGTATGAATAAAGATGGTGTAACAATAAAAATACAAGATAATAATAAAAATACGTTTAAATTAGTAAAGAAAAATGATAATACAAAAACAGTGTTTTATTATAAGTCTGGTCTTCAAACAGTTGCTACTTTTGGTGTTCCATATGAGGTTAATAAAAGTTATGATTTAAATTATACATATGGAAGTATAAAGGTAAAGAAGTATGATTCTTATTTAAAGATTGCTTCTTCGTTTAATAGTTATACATCTATTAAAGGTGCAGTATATGGAATATATGATGAGGATAATAACTTATTATTTAAAGGTGAAACTGATAGTAATGGCGAAATTATATTTAATAATTTAAAGAAGGGTACATATAAAATAAAGGAAATAAAACCAAGTCTTGGGTATAATATAGATAATAAAGAGTATATTGTTAAATTAGATAGTAATAATATAAAGGGTGAGGTTATTTCTTATGAAAAGGTTATAGAAGGTAATGTTGAAATAACTAAACTATTTAATAATAAAGAAAAAAACACACTAGATAATGAAGAAGGCATATTATTTGGTATTTATACTAAAGATGATATGTTAGTAAAGCAAGGTGTAACAGATAAAAATGGTAAAATTACTTTTACTCTTCCTTATGGTAAATATATAATAAAGCAGCTATCTACAAAGCCTAATGTTGATATGGTAGATGATATAAATGTGGAAATAAATGAAGAAGGTAAGATGTTAAAATATAGATTAATTAATAATAAAATAGAAGATGAACTACCTAAAACTGGTAAAAACTTATATGATACTTTGATTTTAGTAGGAGTAATTTTTGGGCTTTTAATATATGAAAAAAAGTTTAGTTAAGGTATTAATAATAGTTTTAGTTATAATATTTTTAATAAAAATTAGTATATACATGGCAAAGGTGCGTGAAAGTAAAATAGAAGTAGAAAATTATATTAATGATTCATCTTCGTATAGATATTATGATAAGGGACTTATTAACATACCTAGTATAGGATTAAAAAGCATAATAAAAAAGGCAAATTATAATTTTTCAAATTTAGATAATAACATTGTTTATTATAAAAATATTAATCCTTTAAATAGAATTATTTTATTTAGTCATTCAGGATATGGATATGGTACTTTTTTTAGTAGGATAAATGAGTTAAAAGACAAAGATTTATTATATATAAATTATCAAGATAAATCTTATAAATATACTTATTATAAAAGTTTGTTAGTTGATAGTAATAATACAACATTTTTATATGATGTAAAAAATAAAAAAGACATTTATTTAGTAACTTGTAAGAAAAATGATAAAAGTAAAAGACTAGTTGTAATATTTAAATTAAAAAGTGTTAAAAACGTTGAAAAGTAAGCTAAAAATGATGTTTTTATCATTAAAATACTTGAAAAAATTACTTAAAAATGTTACGCTTATATTGTAAGTGATAATCGCTTATGTTAATTATATTAAATATACGGAGGTTTATAATGACAAAACAAGAATTAGTTGAAAAAATGGCTGAAAAAGCTGGTATTACTAAAGCTGATGCAGCTCGTGCATTAGAGGCATTTACTGAAACAGTTACTGAAGCTTTAAAGGCTGGAGAAAAAATTTCTTTAGTAGGATTTGGTACATTTGCAACTAGCGAAAGAGCAGCAAGAGAAGGACGTAATCCAAGAACTGGAGAAAAAGTTGAAATAGCTGCTAGAACTGCAGTTTCATTCAAAGCAGGTTCTAAGTTAAAAGACGCTGTAAACGCATAGTAAAGAAACCATTTTTATGGTTTTTTTAATTTGCAATAATGGTATAATTATATTGGGTGATATTGTGCTTGAAAATACTTTTGAATTATTAAAAAAATTTGAGGATAATGGATATAAAGCTTATATAGTAGGAGGCTTTGTAAGGGATTATATATTAGGTATAAAAAGTGTTGATATTGATATTGCAACTAGTGCAACACCAAAGGAAATACAGTCTATATTTAAAAATGTTGAACTTCCGTTTGAGGGGTATGGTTCAGTTTTTTTGACTTTTAAAAAGTATAAATATGAAGTAACTACGTTTAGAATGGATTTAGAGTATAAAAATAATAGACATCCATCTAAGATTATATATACTGATAAGTTAGAGATTGATTTAAAAAGAAGAGATTTTACCATGAATACTTTAGCTATGGATAAAGATGGTAATGTAATTGATTTATTAAATAGTACTAGGGATATAAAAATAAAACTTATTAAAACGGTTGGTAATGCAGATTTTAAATTAAAGGAAGATTCTCTTAGAATACTTAGAGCAATTCGTTTTGCAACTACTCTTGGTTTTAATTTATCTGATGATTTAAAAAATGCTATAGGTAATAATAGAAAGTTACTTAAGGATTTATCTTTTTATCGTAAGAAGCAGGAACTTAATAAGATTTTTTCATCACCAAATGTGATAG
>JALEND010000014.1 GCA_022768045.1 Mycoplasmatota bacterium
AACCGGCAGATTGTGGTGGCAAAAAATATGTTAACAAAACTTATGGTAGTTGGAAAGGTTGTTCGTTAACTTGTACTGCTAGAAACAATTCAAATGGAGATACGATTCACTGTACTAATTACAGAGATGTATATAATCATTATGTTGCAAAATCAGATTCTAAACACACATGTCCTAGCGTTAAGGTAACAGATGGTGATTCTAAAACAGAATCAAAAACTTGCGAAAGCCCATGCGATAATATGGATAAGTATGTATCAATTAGTTCTAGTTCTCATCAAACTAAGAATAAAGCAACCAAGTCTTACCCAACTTATAAATCTGGAAATCAAACATATGTAGATTTTACATTTACAATTACCAATAGTAAAATAAGTAAAGTTGCAACCCATGCTGCTTTTTGCCGAGATTATGATACTTGTAAAGATGTTAATAGTAGTAACAAAAATCAAACTAGAGTTTGGTGTAATGAAAGATATAATTGTTATTCAGGATGGCAATATGTGGGAGCTAGTATAACATTAAGTTGTGGTGGCAAAGAAGCTACATATCATTATGCACATCAAATTGGAACAAAAAAAACATGGTTTGATTATTAATACACAAGAGAATGCGTTTAAAAATGCATTCTTTTTATAATTGATAAAATATTAATATTATGATATTATTACAGTAATAGTATAGGAGATATGAAGATGAAAAAAATTAATAAAAAGGGATTTACATTAGTAGAAATAATAATAACTCTTGCAATAGTAATAACAATTACAACAGTTGCAGTAGGTAGTTATATAGGAATAAGTAAGAACAAAAAGAAAGAAGAATGGGCTTTAGTAAAGAAGCAGATAGAAACAGCTGCAGAACAATATATTTCTACAAATAAATATATGTATGAAGATCTTGATAGTAATGGTCTTTCTGCATATATATCTGTTGGAACTTTAGTTGAAACAGATTATTTAAATAAAGTTGTTAATCCCGAAACTAAAAAAGAACTTGATAAATGTGCGTTAGTAGAGGTTAAAATAAGTAGTAGTGGTAAGTATACTGCTACATATATTGGAAAAACTGATGATGATACTAATTGTTCTAATACAAATAAGAGTATTGTTTTTAAAGAAGCTAAGGCAGCTGATATAGAAGTTAATGTTTCTAAGTTAGATAATACTCATGATAATATAGGAGATTGGTATGATACGGGTGCAAAATACACTTTAAATATAAAATCTAGGAAGAAAAGTGTTACAAATGTTAAATATTGTATTGGAAATTCAAGTTGTTCTCCAGATACTGATATATCATCTGATTATTCTGTTAAATATACAGCTTCATCTGGTGAAGATGAAAAAAATAAGTATGCTTGTTTTGTAGTAACTGCTATGTCTGGTGGTACTGCTAAAAGAAGTAAAGCATGTAATTATGCTAACATAGATAATTCTAATCCTACTTGTACAGCAAAATTCACAAATGCTAATAGTTATGGTTGGACTAATAATACAGCGGTTGTAAACCCTAATACTTGTTCTGATACTGGGATTGGATGTTCATCTATTTCTGGTATCGAAAATAGATACAGTAAAGAAACTTCTGGTACTGCTGTATCTGTTAAAGTAAAAGATAGATTTGGTCATGAGGGTACTTGCTCTACAACTGTAAAAGTAGATAAAACAGATCCATCTGGTTCTATAAGTATTGCTAGTAGTGAAAGTAAGTATAATTCTAAAAACACTAAACTAAACTTAGAAGCTAGTGATAGTTTAAGTGGAGTTGAAAGTGCAATAATTGGAAATACAAATTATTTTGATGGAAGTATAGGAACTTCTAAATGGAAAAAAGAAAAATCATATACTTTTTCAAATGCTAGTTATGATGGTTCAGAAAAGAGTCTTTCTATAAAAATATATGATGTTGCTGGAAATAGTGCAACGAAAAGTGATACCTATACTTTATATAAAGAATGTACAAAAAATAATATAACATATAAAAATGGTAAGACATGTACTAAGACGTGTGGTGGAGGTACTTTAAATCAACTTGCTTATGATAAAAATAATAGTGCTAGATGTTCATCGTATGATAAAACATCTGGTGGAAGTAGATGTAATACACAAAGTTGTGGTGCAAGTTCTTGTACTGCAGTAAAAGTGTTAGGTCAAAAGAAAGATTGTAGGTCTGGTGCTGGTAATGATGTAACTGCTCAGTTAAAAATAGTTTGTAATGGTAAGATTGACTATATTAATTTACAGTATTATTACCCAGGAGTAAAAAATTGTAAGAATAGTTCAAGAAATCCTGCTGGAAGACATTATCCTGGTAATTCCAGTAATTCATCTAATGATCTTGAAAAAGGTACTCATAAAAATGGAAGTAATATAAATGGAGCGGTATTTAATTTACTAGGATGTAGTGCTAAAAAGGTAACGTATAGATATCAAGTTGCGGCAGATGGTAAAGTCATAGCAGATTGGTCTGATTGGATAACATTTGATTTTAGTAATAAAAATGACGCTGATGAGAAAAAAACTATATGTAAACCTGATAAGGGTGCAGCATGGTTTAAATAATAAAAGTAAGTAGCTTTAAAAGTTACTTATTTTTATTATTTAACTTTGAAAAAAAAGTATTTTATTGTATAATAGGATTATATAAAGTAAAAAATAGGAGAGGATGAATTTTGAAAAAGATATATACTTGTATAGATATCGCATCTGATACTATAAGAATTTTAGTTAGTGAATATTATAAGGGCAAATTAAATACTCTAGCGGTTAGTGCAGTTAAGTCTAAAGGTGTAGAAGGTGGTGTAATTACTGACTCTGATTTACTTTTAGAAAGACTTAAGATAGCAATTTCTGATATTAATTCTAGAATAAATGTACCAATTAAAAAGGCAATTATTACTATACCTAGTATTGGCGCAGAGTATAATTTAGTTCATGGTAATGTACCTATTGTTAATGAAGATGGTATGGTTACGTTAAGTGATATTTCAAGGGTGCAAAATGCAGTTATTAATGATATAGCACCTAATATGGAACTTGTTGATTTGACTCCTATAGATTTTACTATATATGATAATGGGTCTGAGATTGAAACGATAAGGGATCCTAAAAATAAAATATGTGATCGTCTTGCAATAAGAGCGATGGTTACTACTATACCTAAGTCAAATGTTATATCGTATGTTAAAGTGGTTGAAGCATCTGGTATAGAAGTTGTTGATTTAGTTTTAGATTCAGTAGCTAATTTTGAAGAAATAAAAGAAGATGAGTTTGATGAAGATGTTATGGCCTTAGTTAATTTAGGTAAGGATACAACGTCAGTTTCTATGTTTAATAAGGGAGTTGTTACAAATAGTTCTGTTATAGATAAAGGTACTGGAATTATTAATAAAGATATTTCTTATGTTTATTACATATCTAATAAGCAAGCAAGAAAGGCTCTTGAAACGTTTGGAATAGCTCATCCTAAGTATGCTAATAAAAATGAAACTTATGAGGTTAAGGATTTAAATGATAAGTTAGTTAAGATTAATCAGTTTGAGTTTTCAGAAATAATAAATAAGAGGCTTACTGAATTATTAAATGTTGCAAAAAATGAGTTTAAGGTATTAACAAATAAACAAATTCGTTATATAATGGTTATAGGTGGGATAACGGATATCCCAGGAATTAATTTTGTTGTAGAAGATGTTTTTGGTAGTAAAGCAAAGGTTTATTCTATGAATACTTTGGGTATTAGAAAATCAAGGTTTATTACATCATCTGGTGCAATAAAACATTTTATTAATAAATTAAGATTTTTAAAGAAGGAATATTCAATGTTTAGTAGTGATGATACTGATAATTTAGTTCATAACAAAGCAAGAATTGGACGTAGTGATTCGGTGTTTGGAAGATTTTTTAGCTACTTTTTTGATAATTAAGGAGGAATTAATATGTTTGGATTACCAGTTGATCAATTAGCAAAAATTAAAGTAATTGGTGTTGGTGGTGGCGGCGGTAATGCTGTTAACAGAATGATTGAGTGTGGTGTTAGAGGTGTAGAATTCATAGTAGCTAACACTGATTTACAAGTTTTAAATAGTTCTAAGGCAGAGAATAAGATTCAAATAGGAACTAAGGTTTCTGCAGGGCTTGGAGCTGGAGGACGTCCTGAAGTTGGCCGTGAAGCAGCTATGGAATCAAAAAAAGAAATAGAAGAAGCTCTAAAAGGAGCAGATATGGTATTTATTACTTGTGGTATGGGTGGAGGAACTGGAACTGGTGCAGCTCCTGTAATCGCTGAAATAGCACAAGGCCTTGGAGCTTTAACTGTTGCTATTGTAACTAAACCTTTTAGTTTTGAAGGTAAAAGAAGAATGGCACAAGCTATTTCTGGTTTGTCAGAGTTAAAGGCAAACGTTGATACTTTAATAGTAATACCAAATGATAGATTAAGAGAAATAATAGATAAATCAACTCCTATGGTAGAAGCGTTCCATGAGGTTGATAACGTACTTCATAGAGGTGTACAATCTATATCTGATTTAATTGCAGTAACTGGATTAATAAATCTAGATTTTGCTGATGTTAAAGCAGTAATGGAAAAGAGTGGAAATGCACTTATTGGTATAGGTATGGGTACTGGAGAAAACAGGGCTGTTGAAGCTGCTCGTCAAGCTGTATCTAGTCCACTTCTAGAAACTAATATATCTGGTGCAACTGATGCAATTATTAACATTACAGGTGGAGCTAACTTAACATTATTTGAAGCTGAGGATGCAGCCGAAGTTGTTAGATCTACATCTAATAATGATATAAATACAATCTTTGGAGCTGTTATAAATGAAAACTTAAATGATGAAGTTATCGTTACAGTAATAGCAACTGGTTTTGAAAAGAATGAACAAAAGATGGCAGAACAAAATAGCAATCAAACTATGCAAAGCGTTGTAAGACCAGTAAATCCATTAGTTAATGATGAAGAAGATGATGACGACGATGATATTCCAAACTTTTTAAAGAATAGAAGAAGTTTTTAGTAAAAAAAAGTGCTTTATTAAAGGCACTTTTTATTATATAATAAATATATGGTAGGAGAGTATGATTATGAACGAAATAAAAGCATGGGATAGCTTATCTTCTATTAGCTATAAGACTAATATAGAAGAAGTGTTAAAGTACATAGAAGAAAATAATATTACTGATTTTAGCGTTATAGATAAAAATGGGTTTGATGGTGAAGAGTATGGTAATAGATTTATTAGTTCAATATATAATAGGTTACATAATGATAAAAAAATACTTTTTGTAGATGATAAGCATCCTTTTTTAATAACAGTTTTAGGTGGAATTTTAATAGAAAATAATTTTTATGAAAAATATAAAGATGTTATATTAGATAAAGTAAAAAAGAATATAGAAAAAGAGAAATATATAAGTATTTCAAAATATACTTATGATGAAGAATTTTTAAAGAATGTAATACCTAACGTTAAATCTATACGTTTTGATAGTGACGTTAATATATCAGATGACGTTAAAAATCTATGTAAAAAGAGTAGAATAAATGCTACTTCACAAACTAAAGATGGAGAATTTATAGAAATATCTAGTGATAAAATACTTGGAGTTTTATATAAAGATGTTGTAAGTGATGAATATAAATCTATAAGATTAAAGAATGATATTACAGACTTTGAAAATTTAAAATACATTGGTAAGGATAAAATAATTAAAATAGATTATAAAGATGTATATAAAGAAGATGCTATTTTAAATGAAGATAAAGAGTATGATAAATATTATAATATAATAGCAAAATTAAGAGAGAATAACCAAAATAATGAGGTACATATAACTGTTAATAATAAAGAAGCTTTTGTAAAGTCTAAACTATATAATAGTGATTTTGATTATGTAGTCGTTAATGGCATTCATGAATTTAAGTCTAAAAAAATTAAGAAGGATAATGAATTATTAGAATTAATGGTTAAAGATATAAAAGATTCTTCTTATTCTCCTTTAGAAAAATACATAGCAGTATATAATATTGCTAAAAAGTTTAAGGCGTATTTAGAAAGTCCAAATGATAAGGACGAATCTAGATATGTAGATAAACTTTTATATAATGATTACATGGTTTGTGTAGGCTATGCTAGCCTTTTACAGGAATTGTTAAATAAAGTTGGGATTAAATCTTATGAATATGGTGTAGATACTGATATATCTTATGATGGGGGATTTACATTAGAAGAAAAACCAATTGATTTAAGTGCTCATGCTAGATTAATTGTTGATATAAAAGACCCTAAATACAATATAGATGGTTTTTATGTTACAGATCCTACATGGGATAATTACTTAGAACAGGATTATTATAATCATTCGTTAATGAGTTTTGATAAAACATCTCAGGAAAAAAGATATTTTAAGTTAACTGATGAAGACTTGCTTTTAAATTGTAAAAGTAAAGAAGAGTATATAGATAAAGTTAATTTGTTATTTGATATGCAAAAAAGAAAATCTTATATTAAAACTGATGAAAAAGCTTTATCACACATATGTAAAAAAATAAAAGACATTTTATTAAATTTATATCCAGATAAATATGTAGCTTTAACTAAAGATTTAAAGGAATTTGAGGAAAAAAAGTACTCAATAGTTAGAGAAGAAAGAGACAAAATGGAAGAAAAACTTTCTTATGAACTTATTGATAAAGCAGGAGATTTTTTTATAGAAAAATTAGGAAAAGATATAAAAATAGATACATTAGTAGATGCTGCTTGTAATGTTAATAAAGATGTTTTTAATCTTACAGATGAACAACTTAAGGTATATAAAGAAGATCTATTAAATAAAAATAGAAAAATAGATGCTTTTAGTTTCCCTTATTATTATAATTCTTATTATAGTAAAGATGAAGAAATGAAAAAGGCTGTATAATTATATTTATTATTATGTTAAAGTAATTGACTTAAGTTATACTTATTGTTATTATATACTTAGATAAAATAAAAAGAGGCGATTAAAGTGAAAGATGAAAATAAAGTTAATTTTGTACCATTTCCAGGTTATAAGGTAAGTAAATCAGCTAATAAAACTATTATAATTTTGTTTTTTATTATTTCACTTATTATATTATTAATATTATCAGCTATATTAAATTATAATGTTTTAAATTAATTATTTATAAACTATAATTAGACACTTTAATTAGTGTCTTTTTTATATACTTTTATTAAGGTGATATAAATGAAAGTATACGTAGATTTAGTTTTATTTATAAATTTTATTTTGGATTTATTGTTACTTATTGGTGTATCTATAATACTTAAAAGAAATAAAAAGACATTTAGATTACTTCTTGGAGCATTTATAGGCTCTTTAAGTATGTTTTCATTGTTTTTAAGTATTAATTCATTTACTTTATTTTTAATTAAAGTTGTAATATCTATTATCATGGTTTTAGTATCTTTTGGGTATAAAAATATTAAGTATACATTATCTAACATAGCATATCTTTATCTACTAAGTATTGTATTAGGTGGAGCATTATACTTTGTTAATAATACTTTTTCTTATAAGAGTTTAGGTTTTTTATTTATTAATAATGGGTTTAGTATTAACTTAGTATTAGTTATTTTATTATCACCTATAATAATATTTTTATATATTAAAAAAGTTAAAGAAGAAAAAGAGGTTTTATCTAAGAAGTATAACGTTATAATTACTCTTTTAAATGGTAAAAAACTTAATTTAAGCGCCTTTTTAGATACAGGCAATAATTTATATGATCCATATAAGAAAAGACCTATTATAGTCATTAATAAAAGGGTACTTAAAAGTTATAACCCTAGATGTATATTAGTACCATGTCATACAGTTAATAATAAAAGTTTACTTAAGTGTTTTAAAATAAAA
>JALEND010000021.1 GCA_022768045.1 Mycoplasmatota bacterium
AAAATAAAAGAAGACGAATATTATAACTTTTATCAAGAAAAATTCTTTGACTATGCAAAACCACTTAAAGTAATTCATACAAAAGCAGAAGGATTAGTAAGCTATGACGCATTAATGTTTATACCAGCAATGCCTCCTTATGATTTTTATAATAAAGACTACAAAAAGGGATTAGAATTATACTCAAACGGAGTATTAATAATGCAACACTGTGAAGACTTACTTCCAGACTATTTAAACTTTGTAAAAGGAGTTGTTGACTCTACAGATTTATCACTTAACATCTCAAGAGAAATGCTTCAACAAAATAGACAACTTAAGGTTATAGCAAAAACAATTGAAAAGAAGATTTTAAAAGAACTAAAAGACATGCTTAAAAACGATAGAGAAATGTACGAAGCATTCTTTAAAACATTTGGAGTTAACATAAAATATGGAATTTATGATAACTATGGTGCTAAAAAAGACGAGCTAAAAGACCTTGTAATATTCTACTCGTCAAAAGAAAAGAAAAACATAACCCTAAAAGAATACGTAGATAAGATGAAAAAGGACGACGACACAATTTATTATGCTTGTGGTGAAACAACAGATAAAATAGATATGATGCCACAAGTAGAAAGTCTAAAAGACAATGATAAAGAAGTGCTATATTTAACAGATTACGTAGATGAATTTGTACTTAAAATGCTTGATAAATATGAAGACAAGAAGTTTATTAACGTTGCTTCAAATGATTTTGATTTATCATCAGACTCTGAAAAAGAAGAATTAAAAAAGAAAAATGAAGAAGATAGCAAAATGTTTACATACATGAAAGATTGCATAGAAGATAAAGTATCTGAAATAAGATACACAAACAAATTAAAAAAACATCCACTTTGTTTAACAAGTGAAGGAGAAGTTACTACTCAAATGCAAAAAGTAATTAATGCAATGCCAACAGATGAACATGTAGATGCAAAATTAATACTTGAAATAAATGAAAATCATGAAATTGCAAAAAAAATAAAAGATTTATATGAAAATGATAAAGAGATGCTAAAGAAATATACAAAAATCTTGTATGATGAAGCAAGATTAATAGAGGGCTTGCCAATTGAAAATCCAACTGAACTAAGTTCCTTAGTATGTGAAATATTATCTAAATAATGTAAATAAGCTAGAAGGTAACTAGCTTATTTTTATTTAATATATTATAATTAAAATAAGAAAGAGGCAATGTATGGAAGAATATGTAAAAGTTGATATAAATAATTATGTAAATGAAATTTTAAAAAATAGTACTGTGATAGAGGCTGAAAAATTTGCAAGAATAATAGCAAAACAAGGCATAGAAGGTGAAGAAGTAATTTCTTGGAGTATTGATCAAAATAATACAGCAATAATTGAAAAGAAAGACACTGTAAAAAAAGATGAAAAAGGGAACTTAGGCTGGATTGTTATAAAAGCAGACGAAGATGGTAATCCAATAATAGATTCAAATGGACATGATAACAGATGGATTATAGACAATGAAACATTTAATAAAAAATATGAAAGTGATGGAAAAGATTCTTTATTATATAAACCAAAAGGTGGCGTTCAAAAATTTGTTCAAATAAAAGATAATATAATTTTAAACCAGTGGGGCAGTGATATGAAAATTGCAAAAGGAGGATATATAAATATCACAAATAAAGATGATTTATATGGAATTTCAAAAAGGGATTTTGAAGACACATACAAGATTGTAAATAACATTCAAAAAAACAGTCCAAAATTGTAGATAAGAAACACTTTTAATAAAGTGTTTTTTTTAAGTTTTAATTCATAAAATTACATAGGTGATAAAATGAAAAAAATTCTAATCATGATTATTTTATTAATTACTATTCCAGTAAAAATAAATGCATATAGCCTAGGAAAATCAGCAATTTTAATGGAAGAAGATACAAAACGAGTTTTAGTATCTAAAAACATGAGTAAAAAAATGTTAATTGCATCCACGACCAAGATAATGACCGCTGTAATTGCTATTGAATCAGGAAAAATTAATAAAAAAGTAACTGTAAACGATAGTATTTTAAAAAGCTATGGTTCAAACGTTTACTTAGAAATAGGTGAGAAATTAAAACTAGAAGACTTAGTTTATGGTTTAATGTTAAGAAGTGGTAATGACGCTGCATTAATGATAGCAGATTACCTTGGAGGAGAAAAAAAATTTGTCCAAAAGATGAACAAAAAAGCACAGAAAATAGGAATGAAAAACACAACTTTTTCTAACCCGCACGGTTTAGACGAAAAAAATAAAAATTATTCAACAGCATATGATATGGCTATTTTAATGCGTTATGCTAATAGTTTGAAAAAATTCAAAAAAATTACCTCGACCAAAAAATACTCATTAACAACAAATAAAAAAAGCTATCTTTGGAAAAATAAGAATAAATTATTATTTCAATATAAATACACAACTGGTGGTAAAACTGGATTTACAAAAAAAGCACATAGAACCTTAGTTACATCAGCAAGTAAAAATAACATGAATTTAATAGTAGTTACGTTAGATGATGGAAACGATTTTAAACATCATAAGGAATTATATGAATATGGTTTTAACAATTATAATATGGAAAAAGTCTTTGATAAAAATAAAATTAATATTCCAAATAAAAAAATATATGCACAAGATGATTATTACTATCCAATAACAAAAAAAGAAAAAGAAATGATAAATATAGATTATAAAATAAAGTACAAAACAAAATATAAAAATAATGAAAAAATAGGAGAAGCAATAATAAAATTAGGAAATAAAACAATTCATAAAGAAAAGCTTTACATAAGAGTAAAAAAATAATATGTAAGCTAATTTTTAAAGCATTGCAAAATTTACACCTTAAAAATATATAACTTGACTACTTACAATTTAAATTATAAAATAGAATTGTATAAGGAAAAGATTATACGAGTGAATAATGTTATGGAGGTAAAAAGTGGAAATTAACATGGTTTCAATTTTACTTCTAATAGTTGGATTATTTGTTGGTGCAGTAATTGCATTTATAATAACAGCATTAAAAAGAAAAAGTGAAGATAAAAAAGCTTCAAATATTATAGAAAAGGCAAAAAAAGAAGCCGAAAAAGCAAAACGTGATGCTTTATTAGAAGCTAAGGAAGAATCATATAAATTAAAATTAGAAACTGATAAAGAAATAAAAGAAAAGAAAAAAGAAATCAAAGATAGTCAAGAACGTTTGCTTCAAAGAGAAGAAAGTATAGATAAGAGAAATGCTTTACTTCAAAATCGTGAGCAAATGCTTGATGAAAAAGAAAATGGTATTATACAAAAACAAAAAGATATTCAAAGATTAGAAGAAAAAGAAGAAAATATTATTAAAGAACAAATTGAAAAATTAGAGAAAATATCTGGTTTTTCAAAAAAACAAGCAAAATCTGAATTGATGAAACAAGTAGAAATTTCTATGAATGAAGAAATTGCAAATTATATTAAAGAAAGAGAAGATGAAGCTAAAATTGAAGTTGATAAGAAGGCAAAAAGCTTACTTGTTGAATCAATGCAAAAGTATGCATCTGACGTAACTAATGAACAAACAGTTTCAGTAGTTACACTACCTAACGATGAAATGAAAGGTAGAATAATAGGACGTGAAGGAAGAAATATTAGAACAATAGAAGCTGTAACTGGTGTTGATTTAATAATAGATGATACCCCAGAAACCATAGTCTTATCTAGTTTTGATCCATTAAGAAGAGAAATTGCACGTCAAACAATAGAAACATTAATAAAAGATGGTAGAATTCATCCTTCTAGAATTGAAGAAGTTTATGATAAAACTTGTAAAGAATTAAACGTAAAAATAAGAGAATATGGTGAAGAAGCTATATTTGAACTTGGAATTACTAAAGTTGATCCAGAATTAGTTACTATAATAGGAAAACTAAATTTCAGAACTAGTTATGGTCAAAATGCTTTAAAACATTCTATGGAAGTAGCACACCTAGCTGGCATAATGGCGGCAGAATTAGGTGAAAATGCACTCATTGCTAAAAGAGCAGGGTTACTTCATGATATTGGAAAGGCAATTGATTTTGAAGCTGAAGGAACACATGTTGAAATAGGTGCAAATTTAGCTAAAAAATATGGAGAATCTGACATTATAATAAATGCTATAGAATCTCACCATGGCGATAAACCTGCAAATAACGTTATATCAGTTTTAGTTGCAATAGCCGACAGTTTATCAGCAGCAAGACCTGGCGCTAGAAATGATTCTTTAGAAAATTATATTAAGAGATTAGAACAATTAGAAGAAATTGCAACAAGTTTTGATGGAGTAGATAAAGCTTACGCAATGCAAGCTGGAAGAGAACTAAGGGTAATTGTACATCCTGAAAAAATAAATGAAGTTGGTAGTTATAAAACTGCACGTGATATAAAAGATAAAATAGAAGCAGAAATGCAATATCCAGGTACAGTTAAAGTAACAGTTATAAGAGAAACAAGAGCTACCGAAGAAGCTAAATAAAACGAATGACTAAAAAGTTATTCGTTTTTTTCATTAATTTATCCAGCACTGCATATTATTTTATAGGAGGATTATATGAAAAATATCTTATCATACTATTATAATGTACATCCAGATAACATATCACACAAACAAGATGATTACTATTTTAACTATAATAATAATTATTATGTTTTTCAAATGTTGAAAAGACCTTCTTCTGATGTTGAGTTTTTATACGAGCTAAATAAGAAAATGATAGAAAAAAATATATTGGTACATGAAATAATTTTAAACACCGAAAATAATAAAATAACGTATATAAACAACAAACCATTTGTACTTATGATTTTTCATATAAATCCAAACTTAAAAATTTCATTATACGATATATACTATATTAATAACCAAACAATAAATTTAAAAACAGGGGATATATTAAATAGATTTAATTGGATAAATTTATGGGAAACAAAAAATGATTACATAGAATCTCAGATTAATGAGTTAGGTATTAAATTTCCAAATATTAGCAAATACATAAATTATTATATAGGTTTAGCAGAAAATGCAATTTCTTACGCTAGAAATGTTTTAACTAAAAATGAAAAAATAGATTTATGTGTTTCTCACAAAAGAATAAAATTTGATGATTCTTTATTTGATTTATATAATCCACTTAATTACATATGTGATTACAAAATAAGAGATATATGTGAATATGTAAAAGATGTTTTTTTCTACAAAAATGAAAAAATTGCATACTATATTGTGGAAAATTATTTTAAATCTAACAAAATAACTTATACTGAAGCATTATTATTTTATTCTAGACTATTATATCCCAGCTATTTTTTTGATTTATATGATGACATTATAAATGGAAAGAAAAATGAACTAGAAATAGAAAAAATAATTATAAAATCAAATGAGTATGAATATTTTTTATTAAATACGTATTTATTTTTATCAAATTTATATAATATATATATACCAAGTATTGATTGGATTATAAAAAGAAGCTACATTTAAGCTTCTTCACTAACATTTATAACCTTAATTACCTCAGGAACCTCTGATGTTAAAATTTCTTCTATAGTGTTACTTATTGTCATGTCAGCAAACATACAACCAGCACAAGCTCCTTGTAACTTTACATAGCAAATTCCATCTTCAAACGAAACGAACTCAACATCTCCGCCATCATGTCTTAAGTAAGGTCTTACTTTGTCTATTACTTCAATTATTTTATTATTAATATTATTATCCAATTTCAATCACCTTTAGTAATTATACTCTACAAATTAAAAGAAGTAAATAATTTGTTTTGAACAATTTTCTGTGTTATAATCATTTTAGAGGTGAAAAATGGATAAATATAAAAAAGGAGATATAGTAAATGCAATTATAACAAACACTCAGCCTTACGGAGTATTTGCTTCATTTGATGATGATTATAGCGGCTTAATTCACATATCTGAAATAACCGATAAATATGTTAAGGATATTAACGATTATGTTGAAGTAGGCGATGAAGTTACAATTAAAATTCTTGAAGTTGGTAAAGAAAAAAATCAATATAAACTTTCAATGAAGAGGGTTGATGGCGCAAATATTAAGAAAAAAAATAAAAAAATAAAGGAAACTGTTTTTGGATTTTATCTACTAAAAAAGAAATTACCAGCTTGGATTGACGAAAAAATGAAAGAGTTTGACAAAAAAAGTTAAAACTTACTTGACAATATTCAAAATTATTGATATGCTTATATACGTTCTCTGGTGAATATTTAAAAATTATTTATGGATGCTTAGCTCAGTTGGTTAGAGCACCTGCCTTACAAGCAGGGGGTCACAGGTTCGAGTCCTGTAGCGTCCACCATTTTTGCCGAAATAGCTCAACTGGTAGAGCAACTGACTTGTAATCAGTAGGTTGCGGGTTCAAGTCCTGCTTTCGGCACCATATTTGGGGAGATAGCGAAGTGGCTAAACGCGGCAGACTGTAAATCTGTTCCTTAGGGTTCGGTGGTTCGAATCCACCTCTCCCCACCACTTAGATTGCCTCGTCGCCAAGTGGTAAGGCATCAGACTTTGACTCTGACATGCGCAAGTTCGAATCTTGCCGAGGCAACCATTTCTTTAAAATATATGTCCAGTTAGCTCAGCCGGTAGAGCATCTGACTTTTAATCAGAGGGTCACGCGTTCGAATCGCGTACTGGACACCACGCCCGAGTGGCGGAATTGGTAGACGCACAGGACTTAAAATCCTGCGAGTGTTAAACCTCGTGCCGGTTCAAGTCCGGCCTCGGGCACCACTTATGAAATGAACTAACCTTTTGGTTAGTTTTTTTGTTTAATAAAATTTAATAAATTAAATATAGCTATTTAATAATTATTTATTATACTTAAAGTATAGAAAGTAAGAGGTGATGCCTATAAGATAGAATACCGAACTCCTTGAAAAAATCTATAAACACTGTTTTATTATTATATATAAAAAAATACGAGGGAAGTGATGATAATGAAGTTAGCTTAACGTTGATTAATCTAGGTTAATTGATTAGTGGCTGACGATAAATAAAATTACATATATAAGGCGGTATTACTTTTATACCGCCTTTTTTTAATTAATTATTGACAAATTAAAAAAGTATGTGTTATAATTTTAATGCGCTTGAAAGTTATATAACTAATTTTTAAGCATATTATAAATTAAGCGGAGGAATACCCAAGTCTGGTTGAAGGGACTGGTCTTGAAAACCAGGAGGTCGGGCAACTGGCGCGGGGGTTCGAATCCCTCTTCCTCCGCCATATTATATCGCGGGATGGAGCAGCTCGGTAGCTCGTTGGGCTCATAACCCAAAGGTCGTAGGTTCAAATCCTACTCCCGCAACCAAGAAATTTACACTTAAGCTTTGGCTTAAGTGTTTTTTATTATAAAAATAAAACCTTCTCATATAATTAATATGAAAGGTAGAGATATTTATAATGATAAAAAAATACATTTATGCCAAAAGTGATTTTAGCGTTATTTTAGTAAGAGTTGAAATTAATGAAAAAATAATAGAAAAAATATTATTAGAATATGAAAATGAAATATTAACTAATAATGGCAGCAATTTAATTTATATGACAAAAAATATTTTAAACTGTAATGATAAATTATCACTTAGCTACTTTATATCAGATTTACTAAACTATAGCTCAGATAGTGAAATACTAAAGAGTGTGCAAAACAAAATACTTTTATGTATGCATTTTAAAGAAGAAAAAAGAAAAATTGACCTAAGAAAAATAATGCTAAATTATGAATATAAATTAGATATTTATACCACCGATCCTTATTATATAGATGAAAATACAATTTCTAAGAAAGTAGACCAATTACCATTTATAAAATAAAACAGCTCTAAAACTTCTTAGAGCTGCTACTTACAAGATCAATCAAATAATCCTTATCCGAATATCCCTTATCAAGGAAAAAAGAATTACATAACTCAATTCCTTCTTTAAAATTAAATATTTTGTAATTTTTATTCATTACTTCTTTTCTAATGCAAAAGTAGGGTACTTCATTTAACAAAGAAAAGGTAAGTAAATTAAACAAATAAACATCTAATCCATTATTAATGCCTAATTTTTTAATATAATCAGCAGAATAATCATTTAAACTATTTACATCTATTTTGCTATTGTTATATGAAGCATTATCAAAATCAATTATAAATGGGTCATTGCCAATAAATAATATGTTAGATTTATTTAAATCACCATGAATTATTTTATACTCATGCATACGTTTTATTAATTCCTTTGTATACATTAATTTATCAATGATTCCATCTTTACTAATTTGACTTCCATAGCAAAAACGTGATAAATATTGATTCTTATTACCATCCTTTTCCACCCATAATTTTGGCAATATTAGATGATCATCATTAATTTTATTAAGTTCATTTATCTTAATCTTCTTTCCATTTAAATATTTTTCATCATTAAATTTCTTTAACGCATAACATTTACCATTAAAAGCGTACTTGTCAATTTTTGCAAAACTGCCTTTTTTATAATTGCAATTCATGATATTTATATCATTGTATTTTATAGTATCCATATAATTTTTCTTCCTTTGTGACGTTTATTTTAACACAAAATATAATAAAGTAAAGTTTTATTAAAAAATGCTTGACAAAGACTAAGATAAATAATATAATTAATTACGTTGTTTGGTTAAAACATTTAAAACTTTGCTTCAATAGCTCAGTTGGTAGAGCATCCGGCTGTTAACCGGCAGGTCGTAGGTTCGAGTCCTACTTGAAGCGCCACTTAGAAATTTAAGGTAGCGAAAGCTACTTTTTTTATATGCTTGTATGATTTTAAATATTAAAAATATTGTGATATAATAAAGCAATAAATAAGAAAGGCAAAAATTATGGAAGAATTTGATTTAAATGATTTTTATGGTGATATAAACAAACTAAGTGAAAAATATGAAAAAATTGGTTCAGGTATAGAAGGCGACACATTTAAGATAAATGATAAAATAGTTGTTAAAAAATTCAGCACTCCAAGAGAAATAATTGTTAAAAAAACTCAAGATGAACTTTATAAGTTAGGCCTTAAAAACGTTGTAGTTCCATTTTATAGTTTAACAAAAAAAGATAAGGTGCTAGCAACTTTTACTGAATATTTTAATGCAAAGGATTTAATTAAAGACGTGGGTGAAATAAAGTTTGATGTCTTAATAAATGGCACAAAAAACATATTAAATGATATAAAGAAAATGAGTGATAATCAAATAGCACTTAAGGATATAACAGTATCTAGTATAATGTATAATGATAATGAAATGAAACTTATAGATACAACACAATTTTATAAAATTGAACATAAATTACATCCTTCTGAAAAAAGAAGACTATATGAAAGAAACCCGGATATATTATTTAAATATTCAGAAATCTGGTACTCTGATGAGTGGAATAAGATAATAAAAAAAGATGATGTTTTATCATCAATGTATCTATCATTCGAAGACTATGGCTACTTTTATCAAGAAATGAAAAGATTTTTAGAACAAGAAACAAATGAAAAGGTTTATTCTATAAATGACGGTATAGAAAAATATAATAAAATGAATAAAAAAATCAGATAATCTGTCAATAATTAAAATTTTTGTTATAAAACAAGAAAAACATGGTATAATTTAAATATAATTAATATTTTCGCGTTGAAAAGGAAAAGTAATTAAGTGATTCTTAAAAGAGAGCTGATGATGGTGAGATATCAGTAAGATAATTTAATGAAAGAACACCTTGGAGCTTCTTACCGAAATTTAATTAAAGTAGGCTAAGGCGGAAGACAACCCGTTAGAGTTTCATAAAGTGACTATTTAAAAAATAGTAATTTGGGTGGTACCACGGATATAAACAGCTATTCGTCCCTATGGGATGATTTGCTGTTTTTTTAAACTCTATAAAAGAAAGGAAAAATAAAAAATGAGTACATATAGAACAAACACATGCGGAGAATTAACAATTAAAGATTTGGATAAAAAAGTTACACTAG
>JALEND010000044.1 GCA_022768045.1 Mycoplasmatota bacterium
TCATAACAATCTTTAACAACTTCAGCAGTTTCATCTTTAGTATAATCATTACCTCGTTGTAATAGTTTTCTTAAAAATTTCTTTAATAATTGAAATAGTTCATTTAATCTATAAATCAAACTTCTATTTTCTTGTTCTAAGGTTTTATTCTCATATTCTAATTTATTTACTTCTTTCTTATATTTTTGGTTTTCTTTTTCAAGTGATTTATAACTATTTGCATAACTATCAACTTCATTAAATATTGCTTGTAGTTTAGGTTGTAATTCCATTACTTTTTTAGATTCTTTGATTACATTATTCATACTATCAAAAGTATCTTTTTTAACCTTAACATAATCTTTATCCACAATAAATGTTTGTTTGGTAGTTTTCATTTTTTCTTCAAAATCATTCAAAGATTCAACAAATCTTTCGTTTTTAACACTTAGTTCATGATTTAGTTTTTTAGTAAGTCGTTTATATTCCTTTATTTTAATATTTTTATTATCACTGCCTTTAATACCACGTTCTAAGTCATAACCCTTTTCAGTTAGTCTTTTATGATACATATCTTGTAATTTTGATTATACAATTTTATATTTTATATATTGTTTTTTAGATTTTGTATATCTTTCCGTTTTAGTTCTATTATCTAGTTTTTTAACAAGTGGAACAACAACACAATGAACATGAGGTGTTAATTCATCTAAATGAACTGTGGCATGTAAAACTTGTTCTTTTTTATAACCTAAATCTTTATAAACAAATTCCATACAAGTATCTGCCCATTCTTTTATTTGTTCTCTTGTCATATCTTTAAAAAATGTATGAGTTGCAGTAAATATTAGTTCATCTGCCACACAATTTTTTGAACTATTCAGCATTTCATGAAATTTCTTTTGTCTAGATTTTCTTTCTGTTTTCATTCTCTCATCATGTTCCTTTTTATATTCTTTTGTTAATTCATCAAACCCTTTAACATATTTAACATCAAGTGGAACAAGTTCTATATTATTTTTAGTTAATTCTAACTTTATATCTGGGTTAGATTGATATGCCTTTTTTTCTCTTTTATTATGGGATCCTATTTGTGCTAAATCATATATAGTCATAATTGGTTCACTTCTAAATATTGCATAATTTAAATTCATATTATCATACCTCCATTCTTAAATTTAATGCAAAAAAAGATACCTATTTCTAAGTATCTGTATTCTTAATTTCTAATTTTTTCTAATATATTGTCTTTATCGTATTTCTTTATAATATTTTTAAATCCACTTATAAATATATTCCAATTATTTGGAATCATATCATGCCCATTAAAACATTCTGATAACCCATTATAGTATTCTAATTTTAATATCCATTTATAATTATTATAATCTTTATTAATATATTCTTTATTCCAAAAATTTATTTTAGATTTAGTAATACTATCTAATATTTTAATTTTTTCTTGATTAGATAATATTTCTTGATTTATTAATTCATAATTTCTTTTAATTATAAAAGTTGTTGTATCATCAAATATAAATTCAAATTTATATCTTAATTTACATAATATAAATACTAAAGTTATTTTACTTATATCTACTGCATATAAGTTTTCTATTGAATTAAATGATTTATTACATTTTTTACAATACTTATTATAATTATGGTCGGTTATAAGTGTTCCATCATAATTTTTTCTTTTAGGTTTTCTTGTTCTTTCTGAATATTTAACTTCTTCATTACTTTTTTTATAAAATGTATTATTATCATTATATCTATATAGATAAATAATACTTATAGTTTCCTTACTATTACAATAAGGACAAGTCATTTTTGCTCCCATGATTATTATTATTTCCTTTCTTATTTAGGAATCTTATAACCCTTATCTATTTTCTCCCTGTGGGGGTAATAGCGGGGTTATTATGGGAGAATTTTTAGTATCAAAAGAAGGAATTGGTTATTTAATAATGTATGGTTCTCAAGTATTTAATTTAAATCTTGTTATGTCAGGTATTGTTATACTTATGATATTTTCTTATTTATTGTATTTAATTGTTAATTCACTTGAAAAAATACTAGTCAAGAAAAACTAGTATTTTTTTAATTACAATCACTATTATTTATCTCTATTGGGATTTTATAAACAATTGTCTTATTAGTTTCATCAGTCGCATTTATTTCCATATACATATTTGATTTTTTAAACATTGTACAATTGTTTTTATGATGATCAATTTTAATCTTAATATTGTTTAAATACTCTTTAAGTGTTAAATCGTTACCGGTATCACATGAATTTACTTTCGTTTTTGTATCACCTAACACCTCATATAAGTTACATTCAATCTTTTTATATTTATTATTGGCATCTTCCCCATTATACGAAACATCAGTGATTACAAGCAATGTTCGATTACTACCTTGAACTACACTACCGGATACATTAAAATCACTATGAGTAGACTTTATTTCATTATATGAAAAAGAATTATCTTTATTGTGGAAAACTATTACTAATATGGTTAATAAAGCAACAATTGATATTAATACTATAACAATAATATATTTTCTACTTATTTTATCTTTTTGTTTCTTTCCATTAATTATTTCATCTATATTTACACCAAATAATTCACTTATTTCTTTTAAAATAGCCATATCAGGTAAATTTTTTCCATTTTCCAATTTACTTACAGCTTGATATGTGACACCTAACTTTTCAGATAATTCTGCTTGTGATAAACCTAATCTTTTTCTGTTTTCTCTAATAAACTTGCCTACATTTTCTTAATTCATATTACATCACCTTGATTTTAATATACCTATATATTACCAAAAATAACAAAATCATTCAACAATAAAATATACTAGTCAGGTAACTAGTATGTAGCGTTACAACTATGTTGTATCAATAATATAGAAAAAAGCAACAAATCCAATAAAGTATTAATTGAACAAAATTCTATCGAAAGGACTTATTGATTATGACAAGTATAAAACAAAATAAGATATATATACCCCTTGAATTAAACACAAAATATTATACTACCAAAATGGTTACCTTGTTTCTTTTGTATGTAGAAGATACAAAAGAAAT
>JALEND010000054.1 GCA_022768045.1 Mycoplasmatota bacterium
AGTGATGCAAATGAGATATTGAGTTCTGATTGGTTACTTAATTTTAAGGATGAAGACTTAGAAAAAAATATTTTAAATGTATATAGTTATTTAGAAAAATATTATACGAAAAAAGAAATAATAAAAATAACTAAGAAATCATCTGTTTTATTTAATTGTAGTAATACAAAAAATATAGAAGATAAGATAAACGTTATAGTTGGTTTTGGATATAGTAAGGCAGAAGTAATAAAGATGGCTAAGAAAGCTCCAGCTTTATATAGTCTTAAAGCAGAAAAAATAAAACAAAAAATAGAAGATATGATAGAGCTTGGTTACACTAAAGAAGAAGTAATAATAATGACTAAAAAAACACCTACTTTATATAGCCTTAAAGCAGAAAAAATAAAACAAAAGATAAAAGATATGATAGAGCTTGGTTACACTAAAGGAGAAGTGTTAAAAATGTCTAAGAAGTGTTCTTCTTTATATACTTTTAGTATAGAAAGTATGAAAATTAGAATAGGAGATATGATAAGTCTTGGTTATACTAAAGAAGATGTAATAGAAATGACTAAAAATCAACCTAATTTATATAGTTTAAGTATAGAATATATAAAACAAAGGATAAAAGATATAATAAGTCTTGGTTATACTAAAGAAGATGCAATAGAAATGACTAAAGCTTTACCATCTTTATTTGGACTTAGTATGAAAAATATAAAACAAAAAATAAACTTTTATAAGAGTGTAAATTTAGAAAACATAATATTAGAAGATACAAAACAGTTAATGCAAAGTGCTACTTTAAGTTATGCTAGATATAGATACTTAACAATTAAAGGAATAAAAATAACTAAAGATAATTATGTTAAATTATTTTATAGTCAAAGAAGTTTTAAGGAAATATTTGGTGCTGATAATGAAACGCTTAAAAGATTATATCCTTTTGAAGAATATATAAAAGTTCAACAGTTCTATAAAAAATTAGATATTTTAAATAAATTAAATCCAAATGAAGCTAAAAGGATTTTGAGTGAAAGTGTTAAAAAGTATGTTGATGATAATAATTCTATAGAAAAAAGAATTAATAATAAATATGATAGAAATTTAACTAAATTATTATAATATTAAACATTATTAAAGGAGATGTTATTTATGAAAAAGAATCTTGTAATAGATAAATATAGGTATTTTACAGCTAAGGGATTAAAACCAAACGAAGAAAAGGAAATATTAGAGTTAGCAGATTTACATATTGGTAAAAATACTATGAATAAGTATGGAGAAGAGTCTATTAATCTTCTTTATAAGTACTTAGAAGATAAAGAGAAAATAGATGCTATTGTAGTACCTGGAGATCATGTAAATGGTGCAAATTCATATTTAAATGATGAATACATGAAAAAATTAAATTATATATTAGAAATGTTAGGAGAAAAGGCTCCAACTATTTTATCAAAGGGAAATCATGATATTTGGAATGATAATTATGGTATTTCTAAATTATATAAAGAGTTAGGGAATTTAAAAAACGTATACGCTTTAGATAATGAGCAAGTAACTATTAATGATATTTCTTTTACTGGCTTTTCTCCTAGATTTAAAGCATATGATATTATGAATATAGGTCAAAAAGCTAGTGATATGTTTATTGAAGATTATAAAAAGTGTAATTTTAAATATGAAGATGGAAAATTAAACATACTATTAACTCATGATCCTCTTACTATATCAAGTCTTGATGCTATAAGTGCTTTAAATGAAGATTTAAAAAATATTACACTAGTTGCATCAGGTCACTTACATAATGGTTTTATAACAACTAAACATGAATTAAGAAGCAAATATAAACTTCAAGATAGAGGATATATTGAAAGTCCACTTACTCTTTTTAGAACTGGTAGTTGCAGAGGAGCACGTTTAATTGGTGGATTACAAAAAGGACAAGTATACTTACCTGATGATGAGTATGAAACAATAATAGATGGTAGAAATCAAAAGGATAAGGCACTTCTTGTTGTTACAAAAGGTTTTTCTAAGTATCCATTATCAAAAATAGGCGGAGATCCTAATATAACTGAAATTTCTTTATCTTCATTATTTTGTTACTCTGATAAAGATAAAAATAAAAAAGCTAAAGTTATTTAATTAAGGTGGAAGATAATTATGAAAAATAATGATATTGAAAGCAAAATTAATAATATTGCAGATTCAAAAAAAGATAATATTAAAATGGGAATTAATGATACATTATATCTTTGTGTAGAAAACATAAGTAGAAAAATAGGCGTAGCAGTAGATATCTTAAATGATAAACTAGAAGAATTATCAAAAAATTATTCTAAAGTATTAGATATGCAGTTTTTAATTAATAGAAAAGGATTTGATAAAGTTGCGTATAGCAATAGCAATGATTTAGAAAAGGTTTCAAATATTTTATATGATGATAACGTTAGAATGTTCTTAGATACTTGTCTTTCTTATAAAGAATATGAGAAAATATATAAACTTTTATATCCTAAAAATTATAAATTGTATTTAAAAGAAATGAACGTAGATATAAAAGATAATAAACATACTAGTGTAGAGTCTTTCTGTTCTTTGATGCAAGTATTATGTAAAAGTAAGAAATCTTTAATTAAGTTAAATGATTTAATTGAAAAATATGATAACGTGCCTAAGGTTCATAAGTTTAAAAAAATTAAAACAATTATGAATGATGATAATATTGAAGAAAAATTAGTTGAAGAGCCTTATAGAAAATACATGGCATCGCTTAACATCTACTTATCTAAAAATAAAACTTTAATTAACCAAATAAAATTAATTATTAGTTTATATAATGATTTAAGTTCTGTTGATATTAATGATGATTATAATAAGTTTAAGTTATTATATGATGAGATTTATAGACTTATAAAGAAAACTGCTTTAAATGATGATATTTTTGAAGAAATAAAATTAGAAGCTCGTAAAATGATGAAGGAATATGAAGAAAAAAACTTTAACAGCAAAAATAATTCTAACACAAAAACGAAAGATGAATTAATAAAGTACGGAAATAGATCAGATAGAAAATCAGAGTATGAAAAGAAAAAGTTAAAAGGCGAAATAAAAGAGTTAAAGAAGAATTTATCTTCTAATGATAAATTATGGGAAGAGATTTTAGTAGATGAATTAACTTCGTTAGATAAAGATATGAAAAATGATTTCGTAGTTAATTACATGTCATATTTACCATCTAATAAGGTTAATGATTTAAAGAAAATAGCTTTGGTTACAATGAAGGAATTAGAGTATAAAGACTTTGATAAAGACATAATAAACGCACTTAAAAAAGTACTATAATATTAGCAACTTAGAAATAAGTTGCTTTTTCCTTATTTTTTTAATATAATTAGTAGAGAATTGGATGTGTTATTTATGGATCAAGAATTTTTAATTAGAAAAATGGAAAAATATGCAGATTTAAAGGGAATACCTATTATGGAAAAAGAAGGTATTAACTTCTTAACTGAGTTTATAAAACTTAATAAAGTTAAAAACATATTAGAAATAGGAACTGCTATAGGGTATTCTGCAATTAACATGGCACTTGCAAGTGAAGATGTTACCGTAACTTCTATTGAAAGAGATAATGAAAGATACATTGAAGCAGTTAAAAACGTTAAGAAGTTTGGACTAGATGATAGAATAACTCTTGTTTTATGTGATGCGTTAGATTTTAACTTAGAAGATAAGTTTGATTTGATATTTATAGATGCTGCTAAAAGTCAGTATATTAAGTTTTTTGAAAAGTTTTCTCCTAATCTAACACAAAAGGGATTTATCGTAACTGATAACATAAATTTTCATGGATTAACTAATTCTGATAAAACTAAAATGTCTAGAAATTTACGTCAGTTAATCACTAAACTTGAAAAATACATTGTGTTCTTAAAAGATAATAAAGATTTTAAAACAAGGTTTTTTGAGGTTGGAGATGGGATAGCTATCTCAAGAAGAAGGAATAATAATCATGAGTAAAATACTTTTAAAAATAAATAATGATTGTGAACTAAAATATCCGGCAAACGGATATATTTTAGGTGTAGATAAATATTCTTTTTTGTTTGGAAAAACTTTTAGTGTTAGCAAAATAAAGGAAATAAAAGAAAGTATAAGAGATAAGAAGATATTTGCATGTTTAAATAGGATTATATTTAATGATGAACTAGATGATTATAAAAATACTTTAAATGAACTTGATAAGTTAGGCTTAGACGGAATTATAGTAGGAGATGTAGCAGCTTTAACTTATGATTTAAAAACAGATATAGTACTTGATCAGGCACATTTAAATAACAGTTATTTAACAATAAATCACTATTATAATAATAATGCAAAGGGGATTTATTTAACTAATGATATAACTAAAGAAGAAATAAAAAAGATAAGAAGTAATACAAAGTCTACTTTATTTAAGGAAGTATTTTTATATCCTTGTTTATCTATTTCAAGAAGAAAGCTAATTAGCAATTATAAAGAGTACTTTAATTTAGATGATAAGTCTGATATGTATGAAATAAATGAAAGTAAAAGTAATGATTATTATAAGATAGTAGAAGATGAAAATGGTACATATATATTAGGAAGCAAAGTTCTTAACTTATTAAAGTATGATTTAGATGTAGATTATGAAATAATTAGTAGCTACTTAATAGGTGATGTTAAAGAAGTGCTTGATATATTTATAAATAAAGATGTACCCAAAAATAATTATTTAAATGAAAAATATAACTGTGATGAAGGTTTTATAAATAAAAAGACAATATATAAGGTGAAGAAAGATGAGAAGTAAGAAAGTTGAATTACTTGCTCCTGCAGGTAACTTAGAAAAGTTAAAATGGGCTGTTTTATATGGTGCAGATGCTGTTTATTTAGGTGGTGTAAATTATAGTTTAAGAGCAAATGCAAAGAATTTTACACTAAAGGAAATAAAAGAAGGTGTTTTATTTGCACATAAACATAATGTAAAGCTTTACGTAACAGTTAACATAGTATTTCATAATGAAGATGTAAAGGATATTGAAAAGTATTTACAAGAACTTGATAATATAGGTGTTGATGCAATAATATTTAGTGATCCATTAATAATAGATATAGCAAATAAAAATAAGTTTAACTTTGAGCTACATTTAAGTACACAAGCATCTGTTTTAAATCGTGATGCAGCAAAGTATTTTATAAAGCAAGGTGTATCTAGAATAGTACTTGCAAGAGAGTGTTCTAAAGATGATATTAAAGTTATTATAGATAGTACTTCAGTTGAAGTAGAGTGTTTTATACATGGTGCAATGTGCACTAATATATCTGGTAGGTGTGTTTTATCTAATTATTTTACAAATCGTGATGCAAATAGGGGTGGATGCTGCCAGGTATGCAGATTTAACTTTAATTTATCTAAGGATAAAAAGGTTTTATCAGATAATGATAACTTTTCTATAGCACCAAAGGATTTATCTCTTTTTAATTATGTTAAGGACATGATAGATATTGGAGTTACTTCTTTTAAATTAGAAGGAAGAATGCGTTCTGTATACTATACGTCAACTCTTATATTAGTTTACAGAAGATTAATTGATATGTATTTAAATAATAATATTAATGAAGAATATATTAATAATGCTAAGAAAATATTATATAGGGTTGCTAATAGAGAGGTTGCTCCTCAGTTCTTTAACAAAGAAGCAGGAAAAGATGAACAGTATTATAAAAGCAGACAAGAAGATTCTAATCAAGATTTTTTAGGCATAGTATTAGATTATGATGAAGAAAATAAAGAAGCTATAATAGAACAAAGAAATTATTTTAAACCTGGTGATAAGGTAACTATATTTGGACCTGATACAGATGATTATACATTTACTATCAATAAATTAACTGATAGTGATAAAAATGAAATTGATGCAGCAAGACATCCTAGAGAAGTAGTTAGAATTAATTGTGATGTTAAGGTTCATAAAAATGATTTGCTTAGAATATATTTTTAAATGTACTGTCAACTTTTTAGATTGACAAAAGATTAATTTTGTAGTATTATGGTAGCCATATTGATTTTAATGAGGTGATCTTATGAAAAAAGAAAAAGAAGTTTATTTAACAAGTGAAGGATTCTTAAACTTAGAAGAAGAACTTGATAATTTAAAAAAGGTAGAAAGACCAAATGTACTTGAAGCTATTAAAGAAGCAAGAGCATTAGGTGATTTATCTGAGAATGCAGAATATTCTTCAGCAAGAGAACGTCAAGGTAAATTAGAAGCTAGAATAAAAGAAATAGAATATTTATTAGAGCATGCAACTATAATAGAAAATAATAATGATGGTAAGATTAAAGTTGGTTCTAATATTACTATTAAGTATGTTGAAGATGAAGATGAGGAAGAATACTCAATAGTTGGTACTAATGAAGCTGATCCATTTGAAAATAAGATTTCAAATGAATCTCCAATTGCAATTGCTGTAATGGGTCATAAGCAAGGAGATATAGTTGCAGTTGATTCACCAAATGGAAGTTTTGATGTTGAAATATTAAAGGTAGCATAATTTATGCTACTTTTTTATTAAATAAAATATGATATAATGTATTTAGGTGATTATCTATGAATGAAATAAACTTATATAATATATCTTTATTAAAGAAAATTTTATATAAAGAAATAGAAGATTATTATGCAAAAAAAGAAGAACGAAAAAAAATAAGTTTTGATTTGGAAATTATTAATATTTGTATTGATTTATTAGAAAAAAAGAATGTAGAAGAATTAGCTAATAATTTAATTTTATTTCAAAGCTTTTTACCAGATATATATGAAATAGAAGAAAGTAAAAAGAAAAAATTTATTGATCAATTTTCTAATGATATAATGAGCGTTTATTTATATGAAACTGATGAAGAAAAATATAAAGAACCTAATAGTAATATTTCAAGGCTTGCAGCTGTTTTAAATTTTTTAAAGGAAAAAGAAATAAAACTAACTGCAGAAAAAATATCAATTAAAATACCTAGCTATGATACTATAAAAAAGTATAATAATATTTTATATAAATTTAAATTAAAAAAGGAAATTGAAAAAGAAGATTATGATGAAATAAATAAACTGCTTAATCATATGGATATTTCTGAAAAAAATAAAATATATTTATTAGATGCTATTAGAAGATATAATATAATAAATAAAATGAGTAATAATAAGAACATGGATCTTAATAAAATGTTTGATGTTCCAAATATATTATCAGCAGGATTTGAAGAACTTAAATTACCTACTATTTTAGCAAGTAAGAAAAAATGGCTAGATTCTAGTGTAAATAATTTGATTTTAGTTTTAGAAACTGATTTAAATAGTGTGGAATTATCTTTACCAAGTTATACTTTTGAAGGTAGATTTTCTAATGGTTATAGCAAAGAAGATTTTGAGTATATTTGTACAAAAATTTTAAAAAAATATCAAGATGAAATGTTTGAGTTTCAAACAGAATTAAGTGTTTTAAAAAATTATAAAGAATATGAATATAGAAAGTTTCTTGTTGATGAGTTTAATTTAGCTAAGGATAAGTATACATTAATTAGAAATTATATGAACAAGCAACTTAAGTTATATGAAATGGATTTAGTAAAAGAAGAAAAAGAAGTTAAAAATAATATTTATTTTGCAAAGGCTAGTAATTTTGAAGATTCAAGAACATATTTTGAAAATGATATGAAAGATATTACTAAAGATAGGTATAATGAGGTAAAAAAATTAATTGATGGATTTAAGTATGATAATTTAGGTAAAAATAATTATGGCAATTTATTTGAAGCTTTTCCTGGTTTAAAAGAAATTAGAGGTGATCAGATTAGAATTATATACAGAAATATAAATGAAAATAATTTTGTTATACTTGGTGTATTTACTAAAAAAAGTAATAATGATTTGCTTGAGTATAATAAATATTCTAAAAGAAGTTATCATAATTTAAATTCAGAAGAAGAAATACAAACTAAATTAGATGAAATATTTTCTAAAAGTCAAAATGGTGGAAGAAATAAGTAATTATATTTAGAATATTTTTACAATTTAAATAACTAAAGCTTGATTAAGATATGTAAATAAGTTATAATAGCAATTGTTTTAGGAGGAATAAATATGGCAGAAAAGAAAGAAAAAAAGGCTAAAAACATTCATGAAGTCTTAATTACTATTGAAGGCGATGAATGGAAGTCATTTCTTGATAAAGCTTTTAACAAAGCAGTAAAAGAAGTTAAAATAGATGGATTTAGAAAAGGTAAAGTACCTAAAAGTGTATTTGAAAAGAAATATGGTAAACAAGCTGTTATTCCTGATGCAACAGAATTAGCAGTAGATGAAGCTTATAAAAGAGCACTTGATGAATATAAAGGTGATGTAATTATGCAACCTCAAGTAGCTATTGAAAAAGTAGATAATGATTCAATTACATATAAATTTATATTCACATCTAAACCAGAAGTTAAGATTAAAAAATACACTGACTTAGGTGTTAAAAAGGATGAAGTTAAAGTAACCAAAAAAGATGTTGAAGAAGAAATTGAAAAGATAAAGAAAGAGTATGCTGATTTAGCAGTTAAAGATGGAGCTATTGAAAATGGTGATACTGCTATAATTGATTATGAAGGATTTGATGGAGATAAAGCATTTGAAGGTGGAAAAGCAGAAAATTATGCTTTAGAAATTGGTTCTAATACATTTATACCTGGTTTTGAAGAAGCTTTAATAGGCTTAAAAGCAGGAGATAAAAAAGATGTTAATATATCATTTCCTAAGGATTATCATGCAGAAGAATTAAAAGGAAAACCAGTTACATTCAAGGTTTTAGTTCATGAAGTAAAAAATAAGGTTTATCCAGTTTTAGATGAGGATTTCTTCTTAGATTTAGGATTAGAAGATGTTAAAAACGTTGATGATTTCAAAAAGACTATAGAAGATACTTTAAAAGAACAAAGAGAATATGAAGCAGAAAATAAATACGTTGATGATTTATTTGAGGCTTTATTAAAACAAACAACTGTTGATGTACCTCATGAGTTAGTTCATGAAGAATTACACAGAATGATTCATGAATATGAAGAAAGATTAAAAATGCAAGGTATTACTTTAGAACAATTCTATAAGTTTACTAATTCAAATAGAGAACAATTAGAAGCTAATATGCATGGTGAAGCAGAAAAAAGAGTTACTTTAAGATTTGCTATTGAAGAAATTATTGCTAAGGAAAAAATAGAAGCTAGTGATGAAGAAGCAAATAAGAAAGCTGAAGAAAATGCTAAGAAACATGGTATGAAAAAAGATGAATACATTAAAGCATTTGGTGGACTTGATATGATTAAATATGATATTAAAGTAGAAAAAGTATTAGATTTATTAAAAAAATAATTGAATAACAAAGAAATCAGTTTTAGAATACTGATTTCTTTTTTTATTTAAAATAACGTGTTTAAATTGGTCTAATATTATTGACTTTTAGCATGCATAGTTTATAATAAAAAGTAAAAATATTTATGTTTGTTTTGGAGGTAATTATGGATAAGACAAATTTACCAGTTATATTATTAAGAGGAATAATAGTTCTTCCTTATGCTGAACTAAAGATAGATTTAGTTGATGAACTTGATATGAAAATTATTGATATTGCAACTAATAATCATGATGGTTATGTACTTTTAATTTCTCCTAATAATTATTTAGAAGAAAGTCTAGAAATAAAGGATTTACCATTATATGGTGTTGTAGGTAAAATAACTAAGAGAACTACATTACCTAATGGAAGAATTAGAATTACCATAGAAGGAAAGAAAAGAACTGATGTTAAATGTTATATTCCATATAAAAATCAAAGAGAAATATTTGCAGGAGAGCTTTCTGCACCCGTTAAATATGCTATAGAAGCTAGTGATGAAGAGGCTTTGGTTAGAAAACTAAAGACTGAGTTAGAAAATTATATAGAAGAAGTACCTTATGCTTCTAATAGTGTTTTAGCAGCAATAAGTGATATTACAAGTGTTAGTAAATTAGCAGATGTAATTGCTGAGTATATGCCACTTACATTTGAAAGAAAGTATGTGTATTTAAAAACGTTAAACCCACATACCAGAGTTATGATGTTACTTGAAGATATACAAAAAGAATTAGATATATTTGAAATAGAAAATAAGCTAGATAGAGACTTAAAAAAAGGACTTGATAAGTCTCAAAAAGAGTTTATCTTAAGAGAAAAGATAAAATTAATTAAAGAGGAGTTAGGAGATATTTCTTCTAAGGATGATGATGTTGAAGAAATGAAAAATAAATTATCTAAGTTAAAAGCTCCTAAGAATATAATAAAGAAGATAGATAAAGAAATAAAAAAATATGAAGCAACTCCATCTGCATCTCCAGAAGTTAGTATAATAAGAAATTACATAGATGTTATGTTATCTTTACCATGGAATACATATACAAAGGATAACACTGATTTAGTTAAAGTAAGAAATGTTTTAGATGAGTCTCACTACGGATTAGAAGATATTAAAGATAGAATAACTGAGTATTTAGCTGTAAAAGAAAGAAGTGTATCTAAAAAAGCTCCAATTATTTGTTTAGTTGGTCCTCCAGGTGTTGGTAAAACATCACTTGCTAAGTCAATTGCTAATGCTATGAATAGGAAGTTTGCTAAAATATCAGTTGGCGGTGTTAATGATCCAGCTGAAATAATTGGACATAGACGTACTTATATGGGAGCTAATCCTGGTAGAATTATTGATGCTTTAAAGAAATGTGGTTCTAATAATCCTGTGTTCTTAATAGATGAAATAGATAAAATGACTAAGGATATAAAAGGAGACCCTGCGTCTAGTCTTTTAGAGGTACTTGATCCAGAACAAAATGATAGATTTTATGATTCTTACGTAGAAGAAGCTTATGATTTATCTAAGGTTATGTTTATATTAACAGCAAATTATATAGAACAAATACCAAGTGAATTAAAAGATAGATTAGAAATAATTGATTTATCAACTTATACTATATATGAGAAGTTATTTATAAGTAAAAAACATTTAATTCCACTTGGACTTAAAGAATATAAACTTGATTCTGATAGTATTAAATTTAGTGATGAAATAATAATTAAAATAATTAAAAATTATACTAAAGAAGCTGGTGTACGTGAACTTGAAAGATTAATTAATAGAATAATTAGAAAGTGTGTTAAAGAACAAATAATTAAGAATAAAGAAAAATTATCGGTTAAAATAACTGATAAAAAACTAGAAGAATTTCTAGGTAAGGAAAAGTATAAATCAAATAATGTACTTGCAGTAGATACTCCGGGTGTTGTAAATGGACTTTGTTATACAGTATTTGGAGGAGATATTCTTCCTATTGAAGTAGTTACTTATCCATCAAAAGAAAAAGTATTTATAACAGGTAACTTTGGTGATGTTATGAAAGAAAGTGTTTCTATTGCACTTGGACATATTAAGTCACATGCTAAAGATTATAAGATAGATTTAAGCAAGTTAGAAGATACTTGTATACATGTAAGTGCTATAGAAGGGGGAGTACCAAAAGATGGACCTTCAGCAGGAACTTGTCTTACAACTGCCATAATATCTATTTTAACTAAGAAGGCAGTAGATAGTCATGTAGCAATGACAGGTGAAATGACTCTAACTGGTAAGGTTTTACCGATAGGTGGATTAAAAGAAAAACTAATTGGTGCATATCAAGCTGATGTTAAAAAAGTGTTTATACCAGTAGATAATGAAGCTGATTTAAAAGAGGTTCCAAAAGAAGTTACTGATAATATAGAAATAGTACTTGTTAGTAATTATTCTGAAATATATAATGATTTATTTAAAAGAAAAACAAAATAGTTTTTCTTTTTTTGTAATAAAAATAAGTGTAAATCATAGTATTTAGTGATTGGAGATGATTTATTTGATTAAAATAGTACCATTTGTAAAAGATATTAAGTTTAATACTAAATTATCTGAAATAACTTCTATATCATTAGAACATGATTTAAAATTAGAAGACTTAAGTGTTGCAGGTGAATTTATCATAAAAGGTAATTATAAAATAAATGATATTAGTATTAATAAAGAAGAATTTAATTTTAAAGTACCAGTTTATATAACTTTAGATGAAAAATATGATTCATCTAAAGTAGCAATAGATATAGATAACTTTTTCTATGAAATAATAAATGATGAGGTATTAAGAGTGCATATAGATGTTTCTTTAGACAATTTAGAAATTATAAAAGAAGATGTAAAACCTATAATAGAAGAGGTTAATAAAAAGAAGGAAGAAATTATAATGCCTGACGATTTAAAGATAAAAGATGATGAAAAATTAGTTGAAAATTTAAGAAGTGATGATAAGAAAGAGGTGAAAAAAGAAGTGGTAGAAGAAACTGTTAAAAAAGAAGAAAAAAAAGAAAAAGAAGTTAAAAAAGAAGAAAGTGTTAAAGAAGAAAAGACTAAAAAGTCCCAAAAAGAAGAAATAGAAAATGCTATTAAAAGTAATTTTTTAAGTGAAGAAGAAATGTTTGTGACTTATAAAGTTCATATAATTAGGGAAAATGAAACAGTAGAAGACATAGTAAAAAAATATGAAACTACAAAAGAAGAACTAGAATTATATAATGATTTATCTAATGTTGTTTTAGGTACTAAGTTACTTATACCTTGTAAAAATGAATAAGTATTTATTAAGTTATATTAAATTAAAATACCCTAATTCAAATAATTTTAAGTTTTATGATAACTCTATTATATTTACTAATAACGGGCATAAATACGTAATAAAAAAGAATAAAAATGATTATCTTAGTTTGTATAAGTACCTTGATTCTAGAGGCTTTATTTACTTGCCTAAATTAGAGTATATAGATAAAAATATTTATGTATATAAATATGAAAATGACCTTTTTATTCCAAGTGAACAAAAAATTAGTGATCTGGTAAGATTAATAGCACTTCTTCATAATAAAACGGTATACTATAAAGATATATCAAAAGATGAAGTAAAAGAGATATATGAAAAGTTAAGCTACAAAATAAGTGATACTTATATGTATTATGAAGATATAATTTCAATGATAGAAGGTAATATTTATATGTCACCTTCTTATTACATGTTAGCTAGAAATATATCATCTTTTTTTAACGTATTAGATTTTTGTAAAAAAACTCTTGATAGTTGGTATGAGTTAATGAAAAACAAAACAAAAAAAAGAGAGGTTTTGCTGCACAATAACCTAGACTTATCACATGTAATTACAAATAAAGAAAGTAAGTTAATTAGCTTTGATAAAGCAAGACGTGATATACCTATATATGACTTTATTTACCTTTATAAAAAGTGTTATGATAAGTATGATTTTACTAGTTTATATAAAGAGTATTTAACTAAGTTTCAACTATTAGAAGAAGAAAAAATTCTTATGTATATAATTTTATTTATCCCTAAGAAAGTATCTTTAAATGATAGTGAAATAAAAAATGTAATAGAAGTATCTAAGTTATGTAATTATCTTTATATAACAAATAATTTATTTATGGAAGATAAGAGTATAAATCCCCAAAAACAAAATAGTGATGTTAATAAATAGTAAAAATACTTGAAATCTTGTACATAAGATTAAAGTAATTATTGATTGGTAAAATGTTATTATGGAAAAAATAATAATTATTATTGCTGGTTTAAAAGAATTATTATTAAACATGTTATTTTTCATAGTAATCACCTTCAATTTATTATATGTAACATTATGTAAAAACCTACCATATTTATTATTAAAATATGGTTTTTTTTCTTAATTCATGCTAATATATTATTAGGATAGGTGATAGATATATGACTCTTAATAATAAAGGATTTGCAATAAGTGCTATTTTATATGCATTACTAATTAGCTTTTTATTATTTTTACTTGTTGCTTTAAACATGTTTTCTGCATCAACTAATATTTTAAATGCTTCAAATGATGACATAGTAAATGGTAAGAGTCTATATGCTAATCAGGTTATACCTACTGTAAGTGGAAGCACTTGCTCTAATTGGTTTGATTATGGTAGCGACAATAAAGTTAAGGTTTATTCAAGATATGGTGTTAAGTATTTCCCAAGAGATTTTTCAACTGGCTCAACAGCAAATGGTAAATTAAGAGCATATATATCAAATGAACAGGTAACTTTTAATTTATCTTCAGAGAACAATGCCGCAAAACCTTTAACTTTAAATGCTGATTATAGCCCATCTTCACCTTATTCTTATTCTTTGTGGAGTGGTACTGACTTAAGTGGTAAGACTAATTCAGGAAGCAGTGTTTACTTTTTAGCTCTTTATGATACTGCAACTAGTGAAACTTATTATTTAGGTTTATTTGATATTTGTGGTTAAAAAATTATTGATATTTTTAGTGTTTAATTATATAATATTGTTAACTGCTTTGAACAAGAGGAGTAAGTTATGTATTTATTAAAGAGAGCAAGTGCTTGGTGTAAACTTGTATAAATAGTAGCTGAAGGTAGCTTGGGAGCTTTTTTACTGAAATAATAGTAAGTGATTACGTAGGTGCTGCGTTAAAGCATTAAGCTGCATATTATTAAATTAATATGAATTAAGGTGGTACCGCGGTTATTAATCGTCCTTTTGTTAAAGGATGATTTTTTTTATGGAAGAGGTGATTTATTTGGAAAGCTATGTGAAGATTATATTAAATGAACCGTTTAATAAAGTTTTATCTAAGAGAGTAGATAATGAGTTTAATGGTTTTCATGAAAAAAATATTCTTGCGTTAGCAGAAGAATTTGATATTGATATTTATACAAATGATGGACAGTATAGAACGTTTTGTGAAGTAGCTTCAAATGGTCATATAGCAGTTTCGTCAGAGGAAAGAAAAATAGTTTATTTACCTGAGGTAATAAGTAAATATCAAGCTAAATACATTTTAGATAATCTAGATAAAGATATAGAAGATATGCTAAGTGGTGAAGTCTATTTTACAAAAGTTGGTTTTGAAGATCCTTATAGTGATATACATGTATTAAATGGTTTTAATAAAATAGAAAATATAAATGATAGAAAAAAATATTTTTTAAAAGAGTTAAATATAAAAGATAAGAAAAAAGAAAGAAGGTATTAAGATGCTAGATAAAAAATATGATTATAAAAAAATAGAAAGTGGTAAATATGAGTCATGGGTTAAACATAATTATTTTAAAGCTGGTGATTTAACTAAGGAGGCATTTTCAATAGTTATACCACCACCAAATGTAACTGGTAAATTACATTTAGGACATGCTTGGGATACAACTCTTCAAGATATTATAATTCGTTATAAAAAGATGGATGGTTATGATGCTTTATGGCTTCCTGGTATGGACCATGCTGCTATTGCAACAGAAGTTAAAGTAGTAGATAGATTAAAAAAACAAGGTATTAATAAACGTGATTTAGGACGTGCTGGTTTCTTAGAAAAGGCATGGGATTGGAAGGAAGAGTATGCAAGTACTATAAGAAGTCAGTGGGCAAAACTAGGACTTGCTCTTGATTATTCTAGAGAACGTTTTACCCTTGATAAGGGATTAAATGATGCTGTTACAGAGGTATTTGTTAAGTATTATAACGAAGGTATTATATACCGTGGAGAAAGAATAATAAACTGGGATCCAGTACAAAAGACAGCTCTTTCTAATGAAGAAGTTATATATAAAGATATACCTGGTGCGTTTTATCATATTAAGTATTTTATAGAAGATAGTGATAAATATTTAGAAGTTGCAACAACAAGACCAGAAACTTTATTTGGTGATACAGCTGTTGCAGTAAATCCTAAGGATGAAAGATATAATAAATTAATAGGTAAAAATGTTGTTCTACCAATTGTAAATAAATTAATTCCAATAGTTGGAGATGAACATGCTGATATAGAATTTGGTACTGGTGTTGTTAAAATAACTCCAGCTCATGATCCTAACGACTTTGAAGTTGGTAATCGTCATAATCTAGAAAGAATTGTAGTTATGAATGAAGATGCTACTATGAATAGTAACGCAGGTAAATATGAAGGTATGGATAGATTTGAATGCCGTAATGCGTTAATTAAAGATTTAAAAGAAGAAGGCTTGCTTATTAAAATAGAAGAAATGACTCATAGTGTTGGTCATTCTGAAAGAACTGGTGTTATGGTTGAACCTTACTTATCTAAACAATGGTTTGTTAATATGAAAGAGTTATCTAAAAACGTATTAGAAAATCAAAAAGATAAAGATAAAAAGGTTAATTTTATTCCAGAAAGATTTGAAAAAATATTAAATAACTGGATGAGTGACTGCTACGACTGGTGTATATCAAGACAGTTATGGTGGGGTCATCAAATACCAGCTTGGTATAAGGAAGATAAAATCTATGTTGGAAAAGAAGCTCCTAAAGAAGAAGGATGGACTCGTGATGAAGATGTATTAGATACTTGGTTTTCATCTGCACTATGGCCTTTTAGTACATTAGGATGGCCAAATAAAACTGATGATTTAGATAGGTATTTTCCAAATGATGTATTAGTAACAGGTTATGATATTATCTTCTTCTGGGTATGTAGAATGGTATTTCAATCTCTTAAATTAACAGGTAAAAGACCATTTAAAGACTGCTTAATACATGGACTTATTCGTGATAAAGAAGGAAGAAAGATGTCTAAGTCATTAGGTAATGGAGTAGATCCAATGGAAGTTATTGATAATTATGGAGCAGACTCATTAAGATGGTTTTTGACAACTAACTCTGCACCAGGTCAAGACTTAAGATACGATGAAGATAAAGTTAAGTCTACATGGAACTTTATTAATAAGATTTGGAATGCATCAAGATATGTACTTATGAATACTGAAGACTTAGAAAAAATTGATTTAACTAATCTAACTTCAAGTGATAAATGGATTTTAACTAAGCTTAATAAAACTATTAAAAGAGTAAGAAAGAATATGGATACTTATAACTTTAACGTTGTTGGTAAAGAGTTATATAAGTTTATATGGGAAGATTTTTGTGATACATATATAGAATATAGTAAAGTATCAAGTGATAATTATTCTACTAAGTCTTGTTTAATACTTGTTTTAACTGATATTATAAAAATGCTACATCCTTTTATGCCATATGTAACTGATGAAATTTATTCTTCACTTAAAATAAAAGATAGTGAAAATATAATATTATCTAGCTATCCAAAATATGATAAAAATTTAATTTTCAAGGAAGAAGAAAAAGAAATAGATTCTATAATTGAAATTATTTCTAGTGTACGTAATTCTAAGGCTGAAAATGATATACCTAAAGGATTCAAGATGGTTAATAACTTTAATGATGAAAATAAGAGTTTAATTGACAATAATAAAGAATTATTGACAAAAATGCTTAAGTGTGATATTATATCATCTTCTACTGATGAATTGTCTAAAGTAGATGTTGTATTTCAGTATGGTACATTATCTTTATACTTTGAAAGTAAAAAGCAAACTAAAGAAGATATTGAAAATTTAATTAAAGAAAAAGAATCTTTAGAAAATAGTATAGCAAGAAGAGAAAAATTATTATCAAATGAGGGTTATGTAAATAATGCTCCTAGTAATATAGTTGATGCTGAAAGGCAAAAGTTAGAAGAAGAAAAGGGTAAATTAGAAATTTTAATTAGTAAAATAAATTAAGGATTGGTGATTTTTATGAACGAAGGCAATAACACATTTTCAGTTGCTAGTGAGAAAAAAAACAAGGATAAAACTTTTAGCTTCTTTAACAATGTTTTATCAAAATACTTAGTAGAAATAGAAAGTTTTGATAAGAATATAACAGTAAATGATGAAGATACATTTCTTATTACTTCAGCTAAAACAATAGTTAATACACCAGAAGGTCATTCTGCTGACACACTTGCTAAGGCTGCTGGTTTATATGACTCAGTTGTGTTTTATGAATCAATAAAATTATTATTATCAGATAATGAAAAAAATAAATATGAGATTGATCCTAACGTGTTAGCTAAAAAAGCTTTAGAAGGTGGTTTAGTAAAAGCTAATGATTCTGATGTAAAGTTAGAAGTTGTTTCTGTATATAAAAAGGGTTCTAAGAAATAGAACTTTTTTTATTGCTTTTGAATTTTATTTATTATATACTTTTATTTAGATAGGAGATAAGTTATGAGATTAAGTAGAAGCTTTTTTTATACGTTAAGAGAAAATACCAAGGATGAAGAATCTGTAAGTGGTAATTTACTTACAAGAGCAGGTATGATAAAAAGAACATCTAGTGGTGTATATATGTATTTGCCCCTTGGTTATAAGGTTTTAAAAAACATTGAAAAAATAATAAGAGAAGAAATGGAAGATGCGTCTTGTGCAGAGCTTATGATGCCTACTTTAATAAATGAAGAGTTATTTTCTTCTTCTCTTGATAAAGAAGATTTTGGTAAAAATATATTTTCTCTTAAAGATAGATTTGATAAAAGTTATGTTTTAGCACCATCTCATGAAGAGTTATTTACACTAGCAGCATCTATGAAGATAAAATCATATAAAGATATGCCGTTTAGTATATATCAAATACAAAATAAATATAGAGATGAAGAAAGAAGTAGATATGGTTTAATTAGAATAAGAGAGTTTTTAATGAAAGATGCTTATTCTTTTGATAGAGATGAAAAAGGTTTAAATACTTCATATAACGTTATGTATAATGCATATAAGAAGATATTTGCAAGACTTGGTATAGATTATAAAATAGTTAAAGCTTCTACTGGTTCTATGGATGCAAGCTTATCTGAAGAGTTTCAGGCAATTACCTCAATTGGTGAAGATACAATTGCAATATGTAATGAATGCGGATATGCATCTAACATAGAAATAGCTAAGTGTAGCTGTAAAAAGGAAAAAAGCATAGTAGATTTAAAGGAAAGAACTTTAATAAAGACTCCTAATATATCTACCATTGATGATTTAGCTTCTTTTTTAAACGTAGATAAATCATCAATTGTTAAAACTCTTATATATAAAGTAGACGATAAGTTTTATGCTGCATTAGTTAAAGGAGATAATGAAGTTAGTGAAGCAAAATTAAAAAAAGAACTTAATGCATCACATATTGAACTTGCTAATAGTGATGATGTTATTAGAATTACTAATGCGAATGTTGGTTTTGCTGGACCTATTGGACTTGATATACCTGTTATTTTAGATAATGAGGTAAGCCTTATGACTAATTTTATAGTAGGTGCTAATAAAACTGATTATCATTATGAAAACGTTAATTTAGAGGATTTTAATTACATAGGCGTTAAAGATATTAGATGTATAACTCTTAATGATGTATGTCCTAACTGTGATAATAAGTTAGAGTTTAAAAACGGAATAGAAATAGCTAATACATTTAAACTAGATACTAAGTACTCAGAAAAATTAGGACTAAATTATCTAGATAAAGACAATAACGTTATGCCTGTTTGGATGGGATGTTATGGTATTGGTATAGAAAGATGTATGGCCGCTGTTGTTGAACAAAATAATGATGAAAAAGGTATTATTTGGCCATATGAAATAGCTCCTTTTAAAGTAGCTATAGTAGTTGTTAATATAGAGGATGAAAAACAAATAGATGCTGCAAATTATTTATATAATGAGCTTAGAAGTAATAAAATTTCAACGATACTTGATGATAGAGATGTAAGATTAGGTGTTAAGTTTAATGACATGGATTTAATTGGTATACCTATTAGAATAACAATTGGTAATAAGATAAATGAAGGCTTAGTAGATGTTAAAGAAAGAAAAGAAGAACAATCAGTTGAGGTATCGTTATATGATGCTCTTAATAAAATAGAAGACATTATTGATGGGGAATAATGGTAAATATATATAATAAATTGTAAAAAATAGCTAAAAATAGTTATTTTTTTTTAATTTAAACGAAGGATTTAAAGTTTTTTGACGAATAATTATAGTAGGGAAGTGTTTTTATGGAGAAAATACCATATGAGACAATTTTAGATATAAGTAGAAAAGTTAACATAGTAGATGTAATTGCTGATTACTTACCTCTTACTAAAAGAGGTAAAAATTATTTTGCAATATGTCCATTTCATGATGACCATAATCCTTCTATGAGTATATCAGAAGAAAAACAAATATATACTTGTTTTGTTTGTGGTGCATCAGGTAATGTGTTTAACTTTGTTATAAACTATGAAAAAATATCATTTACAGAAGCTGTAAATAAAGTTGCAAGAAAAGCTGGTATATTTTTAGATATCAAAACTAAGAGTAATACTTCAAGTTTTGATGATAAGAATAATAAATATTATGAAATGTTCTTGCTAGCATGTAAGTATTATAAAAATAATATTAAAACTAAGTATGGTATTAATGCTATAAAATACTTACACGATAGAAATTTATCAGATGAAGTAATAGATAACTTTGAAATTGGTCTTTCAATGAATGGTAATGAAGTATCTAAATTGTTAGAGAAAAAAGGTTTTAAAAAAGAAGATTTTGTAAATATTGGGTTATCTGGTTCTAAAGATAATTTTTGCTACGATATATTTAGAAATAGAATTATGTTTCCACTATATGATACTTTAGGCCATGTAGTCGGATTTTCTGGCCGAATATATAATGGAGAAGATGAAAGTAAGTATGTTAATTCTAAAGAGTCTGTTATATTTAAAAAGGGTTCTTTACTATATAATTATCATAGAGCTATTACTCATGCAAAAGATAAAAATGAAATAATTATAGTAGAAGGATTTATGGATGTAATAAGACTTTATACTATAGGCATTAAAAACGTTGTTGCAACTATGGGAACTGCAATAACTCGTGAACATGCCTTATTAATTAGAAGGTTATCTAGTAACGTTATATTGTTATTTGATGGTGACAAAGCTGGTAATAAAGCTACACTATCAGCTATAGAAGAATTAGAAAAGATTAATATAACACCTAGGGTAATTAGATTAGAAGAAGACTTAGATCCAGATGATTACATAATAAAAAAAGGAATTGATAAGTTTAATACTCATTATAATAATGCTATGTCATCTATTGAGTATAAAATAAGTCTTGATAAAGAAAAAACTAATTTTAATGATTTTAATGAGGTTTCTAGTTATTTAAAAAGTGTGTCTAAGGAGCTAGAAAAAATAGATGATAGGGTTGTTTATGAGTTAACGGTTAAAAAATTAGCTAAACAAACTGGTGTTGATATAGAAACCATAAATGACTTAGTTAAAAATATTCCAAAGGAAAAAATTAACATAATAGATAAAAGAAAAACGGTAAATAAAGATAAGTTTGTTAAAGCAGAAGAGTATCTTATATATTACATGTTAAAAAATAAAGAAGCTATAAAAATATATGAAGAAAAGATATCTTATTTAACAAATGAAAAATTGTCTAAAATTGCTGATAAAATACTTGCATTTTATGACGAAAATCATTATATTAATATTACGGATTTTGTTCTTTATTTAGAAGATGAAGATGATTTAATAAAAGAGGTACTTAAAATTGATGAGTTATCTCTTCCTGATAGTATGAATGAAGAACAAATAAATGATTATATTAAAACCATTGATAAAGGTTTATTAAAAAAAGAAATTAATAATTTAAAAGATAAAATAAGAAGAGAAGTAGATACATCTAAGAAAATTATTTTATTACAAAAATTGACAGAGCTAAAAAAGAGGGAGTGTAAATAATGGAAGAAATAAAAACATTTGAACAAAGAAAACAAGAATTAATAAAAAAAGGTAAGGAAAAAGGAATTTTAACTTATGAAGAGTTAGCAGAAAGTTTAAAAGGATTAGAGCTAGATAGTGATTCATTAGATGATTTATATAATGCTTTTCATGAAAATAACATTGAAATTATATCAGAGGATATGGATGAAGAAGATACTGGGGATGATGCTGATGCACTTATAATAGAAGATGTTGATTTACCACATACTGCAAATATAAATGATCCAGTTAGAATGTACTTAAAAGAAATTGGTAAAATAAGTTTATTAAGTTTAGATGAAGAATTAGAATTATCTAAAAGAGTTGGTGAAGGTGATGAAGAAGCTAAAAGATTACTTGCTGAATCTAACTTAAGACTTGTTGTATCAATTGCAAAAAGATACGTAGGTAGAAATTTATCATTTCTTGATTTAATACAAGAAGGTAATATTGGTCTTATGAAGGCAGTAGATAAGTTTGATGTATCAAAGGGATTTAAGTTTTCTACGTATGCTACATGGTGGATAAGGCAAGCTATTACTCGTGCTATAGCAGATCAAGCTAAAACAATACGTGTTCCTGTTCACATGGTTGAAACTATTAATAAATTAAAGAGATTACAAAGACAAATGACTCTAGAATTAAATAGAGAACCAACTGAGGCTGAACTTGCTAAAAAGATGGGGACTACAGAAGATAAGGTTAGAGAAATATTTAAAATATCTCAAGATCCATTATCACTTGAAACTCCTATTGGAGAAGAAGATGATTCTCACTTAGGTGATTTCTTAAAAGATGAAACTTCTATGTCACCTGAAGAATATGCTATAAATGAAGTACTAAAAGATGAAATAGAAGAAGTTTTATGTACATTAACACCTAGAGAAGAAGAAGTATTAAAACTACGTTTTGGTCTTCATGGAGGTACATGTCATACCCTAGAAGAAGTTGGTAATATGTTTGGTGTTACAAGAGAAAGAATAAGACAAATAGAAGCTAAAGCATTAAGAAAATTAAGACATCCATCTAGATCTAGAAAGTTAAAGGATTACTTAAGTGACTAATTTAAAATTATCTAAAAGACTTTTTACAATAGCATCTTTTGTTCCAAATAATGCAGTTATTGCAGATATTGGCTGTGATCATGCACTTTTAGATATATATTTAACTATTAATAATATATGTCCTAAAGCTTATGCTTTTGACATAGTAGACGGTGCTTTAAAACAAGCTAGTATAAATAAATATAAATATAATGCTAAAAACGTAATAATTAAAAAAAGTGATGGGCTTTGTGAGTTAAAAAAAGATTATAACGTGGATACTATTATATTGTCAGGACTTGGTAATGTTAAAATAGAAAGTATATTAAATGATAATATAGAAAAGTTAAGTAATATTAAAAATATTATTATTCAGTCTAATACTAATGTTTATAACATAAGAAAATATTTAGTTAAAATAGGATATTACATAGAAGACGAGGTTTTAATAAAAGATGGTAAAATTATATATACTGTAATATCTTTTAAAAAAGGATATAAAAAGTATAATAATAAAGAACTTATGTTTGGACCTATAATATTAAATAATAAAAATGACTTATTTAAAGAAGAAATATTATCTATTATAAATAAAAATAATTATATAATAAATAAACTTCCTAAGAAAAGCTTTGTAAAAATATTAAAACTTAAAATAGAAAATAAAAAGTTAAAAAAAGAAATTAAATAAAAACAAGATAGAAATATCTTGTTTTTTAAAAAATATTGACCGTGGATGGATAGGTATGTTATTATAAATGGGTAATACAGTAAGAGTAGGAAGTGTTATTTGTGGATAATAAAAATAAAGGTTTTACATTAGTAGAGATAATAATTACCCTTGCAATAATAGTAACAATTACAACGGTTGCAGTAGGTAGTTATATAGGAATAAGTGATGCGAAGAAAAAAGAAGAATGGAGACTTATAAAAGACCAAATAGAAACTGCAGCAGAACAATATCTTTCTTCTAATAAATATATGTATGAAACTTTAATGTCCGGTAATTTAGTAGGTGAGGTGTCTGTTGGTACTCTTGTTCGTTTGGATTATTTGAATAAAGTTGTAAATCCTATAAGTGGTAACCAAGTATCTGACTGCTCAGCTGTTGATGTAAAAATAAAAGATGGAAAATATAAAGCCACTTATGATGAAAGAAATGTAAATACAAAAAATAATGGTTCTTGTGATGTTTCAAGTAAGATTATTATCAAAGAAAAGGGAGCAACTGATGCAGAATTAATATTTTATAATGAGGGTTATAATAAAATATTAGATGAAAAGTATAATGATGAATGGTATAACATTGATGATGTTGGAGAAAATTCTAAATTAAAGATTTGTGTAAAGCCTAGAAATGGCGGAGCGATTTTAGATGCTAAAGTTGGAACTACATCTGGTACAAAAACTGAAAAAGGTGAGTATTGTTTTGATTTTGGACAAGGAGTACATTCTAATATTTCGTTTGTACTAAGTACAATAGTAAATGGTTCTGAAAAAAGATGGACTGCAACTATTCCAACGATAAAGGTTGATTCAAAAAGACCTACTATAAGTAGTATAGAACTTAAAGATTCTAATGGTAATAATAGTGTTGTTCAAACTTCTTATAATAGTAAAGATGTATATAATTTAAATAATACAAAGAAAATGATTGTAAACGGAGATGACGAAACATCTGGAATAGCTAAATTATCTAATCCATATAGAGATGTAAATTATAATCCATCACAGCTTAAAATAGCTGAAAATATTGATATAACTGATGTTAAAGAATACGATGATGAGTTTTGCGTAGAGGATGTAGCTGGTAATGAAAACTGTACATCAAGTTCATTTGTTATTGATAAAACACCTGCTTGTCCTTCTTTTGATTATGACGGTTCAGAGGGAGAAAATGGATATTATGTTTCAAATGTAAACTTATATTTAACACCAGATGAAGATACTGATACTTATACTGCTAATTTATATGGTAATAATGAACTGTGGGGTACTTCAGGAACTAAAACTAATGCACCTATATGGACTTTGACCGCAGATGCATCTCATACTGTTACAGTAGTAGCAAGAAGTAAATATGGGCTTACTAACAATTCTTGCTCTTATGGGCCTATAACTCTAGATAAAACACCACCTGCTTGTCCTGGTTTTACATATGTTGGTGTTGCTAAAAACAACAAAGACGTTGATGGAACAGGAGCTTGCTATGAAGATGAAAATAAAACTTCATGGAGATGTTGGTTTAATTCTCAAAAAGGTGGTATGGACGATTCTGCAGTAGCGGTATATGTTTACCCATCTGGTGATACAGCATATTGGAATTGGTATACAAATAATAATGAAAATTCTGATGGATTTACGGAAAGCGGATTTTATAAAAGCGATGATGGTTCTGGAACTACAAACTGGAATTATAAAAATTGGAATCTTTCTACAGGTCCTGGCGGAGATATAGTAAATAAGTTTAATAATAACGTAGACATGTTTCAATATTGGTCTGAAAATGCAGGTGCAATAGGCAGACGTAAAACGTTAACTGGTCATGACTCACAATTTGCATATGTTAAAAAAATAACTACAACTACAACTACAGAAAAGAATTATTTTGTTAAGGTAGGTATAGCTGAAGTGTTCGATGCTGCTGGAAATAGTAGTGTATGCCCAACAAAGTATGTTCTTATGAAAAGTTCTAATACTAGAGAAAATAGAACAACATCTCCAATTACAGCAAAGAAAACTACAAAAACTAAAACAACAAAACCACCAAAAACAACTAAAACAACAAATCCTTGTACTGGATTTAAAAAAGCTACTAAAAATAATATAGGAAATTATGTTAGCGTATCAGTATCACCTCATGTTTCAGGTAATAACTGGGGTACTGTTTGGGCAGCATATAATGGCGGTAGCCGTATAGATTTTACTTATACACCAAGATCTAATTTAATAAGTATTGATAAAAATATTTCTGCTGTTTGGGCAACTTCAAAGAAATCTAAAACGTCTCATCATAATGGATGGAATTCAAACGGAAGTGGTAACAGCGTTACTAAAAATACATGGTGTGATACTAAATATAAATGTAAAGGTAGTAATTATAAACATGTAACTAGCTGTGCTACTGTATCTTGTGGTAATAAATATTATAAAAAAGTATGTTATTATGTAAATGCAACTACTGGTAACGGTGAATTTACATATGCTAAATAAAAAAGAAGTTCTAATGTGTTAGAATTTCTTTTTATATGAAGAAACTTGGATTAGGTACAGCGTTTAGATTTTGATCTTTTATTACTTCTTCTTTTACTTTATTATTTATGCTACTTATATTACTTGACGTGTTATTTTCATTTCCAATGTTAGAAAATTCCTTTCCTAATTTGCTTAACGTTTTTAAATTTTTAAATACTGGTTTTATTTGATAATAAAGTGGTATTGCTTGATTTACAACGCTTAGAGTTTTTTGTGTATTGGACAAGATAGATGCAATATTTATTTTACCAAGTAAGGCTGATAGTCCTGTTTTAGGAGCAACTTGTGGCATCATATAAGGCATAGTATTATACATGTAATCACCTCTATATTAATATATGAAAAATATAAGAAAATTTTATTAATATTTAAAAAATATATTTTAATAAATAGTATTTATATGGTATAATGTTACAGAATAGGAAGGTGTTATAGTGAGCGCATTAGAAATAATATTACTACCTTTTGCATTGATATACAGAGGTTTTATAACATTATTAATGTTACCATATTATATAGTGCTTTTATTTATAAAGTTATTTGATATGATTGCACATCCAGATAGTAATAATAAAAAAGTTAAAACTAAGGGTGATAAGGTAATTGCCGAGGCTAAAAGTAAAAATGAGAAAATAGTTGTTAGAGAAAAAAGAGTTGCTTATGATAATTCTAAAATGCCAATAGAAAAAAAGGATTTTGGAAAAGATAAGGATGCTTTAAAAAAACAAAAACTATATGAAAAATATGTTAAAAAGGCAAGGGAAGATGAGTTAAAAAGAATTCAGCAAATAGAAAAGACTAAGGAAAAGACTGCTGAGGCTGAAAAACAAAGAATTGCTAAAGAACTTGCTAAAGATGAAGTAGAGCAAAAGAAGTTAGTTGAAGCTCAAAAGAAATTAGAAGAGGCTAAGAAAGCGGGTAAAGTACCATTTAATATTAAGTTTAAAGAATGGTTTAAGAAGATTAATACTCCTGCTAATCAAGATATAGAGCTTGCAGCAAGACAAACTGTATTAAAAGAAGGATTTCATGAACAAATAAAAAAAGATCCTAATTTAAAGCCTATGATGTTTACTTATGTTGCTAGAAATAAGAATGGTGAACTTGAAAAAAGTGAAATAGAGGCCTTAACTAGAATAGATGTACAATCTTTCTTAGAAAATGAAGGATATGAAATATATGATATATCTCCTA
>JALEND010000055.1 GCA_022768045.1 Mycoplasmatota bacterium
TAATATCTTCTTCACTATAGTTTCCATTTTTCATAAGAACTGTTCTAGGTATTGAGTAAAAACCTATATCATAATACATAGAAGCACTACATATTTTTTCTATCTTAGAATCTGTTAAATTATATTCTGGATAATCATTCATTACTTCTTTAGCTAAAACACTTATATACTTAGATATATTATCTGTATCTTTTTTGTAATCATAATAATATGCTTTTATATATGCATCTATAATATCTTTTAAACTCTCAGTTTGATTATTAATTAAATCATTTAATGAGTTACTAGATTTATATAGGTTTATAAAGTTACCTATTCTATGTTTTACAACGTCAAAGTCAAATGGTTTTTCAAGCATATCTGCTATGTTATAGTTATAAACCCTAATTTTAGTTTCTTTTTCATAATCACCAGATATTATAATTACTGGTATTCTATTTAAATAATTTCTCTCACTTAAGTAATCTAAAACAGCAAATCCATCTAAAACAGGCATTGTTAAATCAAGGAATATACCAACAATGTGATCAGATGTTTGTTCTATACCTTTTTTGCTGTTTTCTTCTACGTAATCAATTGCCTCTTTACCATTTGCAGCCATTACTATTTTATATTCATCTTGATCAAATATCTTCTTTATCATACTTCTTGTTAAAGCATCATCATCAACTATTAATATAGTATCTAAACTTCTACCACTTACGTTGGCTGCTAAATTATTAAATGATTTTTTTAACTCAGGATAATCCTTTGTTAAAGAACTAAAAACTGCATCTATGTATTCTTGAACATTTTTAGTACTAGATAGGGCTTTTTCATTTAAGTTAAATAAGTTATGTATCTTAAGCATAGAATCAGCAACTGATAGTGTTAAAGTATTGTATTTTAAGTTATCTTCCTTAGCACTTGGTGCAATGTTTTCCATGGATAAAGTAAGTACACACTTATTACCTTTATAATTAAATAATGTACTAGTATTAATTACATCATTATTATTTAAAGTCTTATAATTAAACGTAGTTATTATACTACCATCATTTTCCTTAGCCTCTAGTTTAGGTACTGAAATAGAATTCATATAATCTGTTAAATACTCTTTTTTTATTACGTTAGATAAATTATTTAAATACTCAGTTAAAGACTCTTCTTTTTCAAGTGATAACCCGTTATTTTTGTAACTAAAGCTTTCTAATTTATCACTAATTGGATCAAAAACAAGTATTTTATTAACAGTAGATAATGCTAGTTTACTAATACTATTAATTAAATTATTATCCATACTTATCACTCCCTTTTTATTTTTTATTAATTACATTGCCATATAATTAGTTATTATGTTAATTACGTTTCTAACCTCGTTTTCTAACTCACTAAAATGTTCATTTACGTATAATGTATCATTTGCCTTACTCTTCATTTCATGATCATATGCAATATCTCCTAGTTTCATAAAACCAAAACTTCTTGCATTACTTTTCATAGCATGAACTTGTATTGCATAATTTGCCATATCATTATTATTTTTATAATTAACTAAGTTGTTAAAATCATTAGGTAATGCTTCAAAGTAATCATTTAGCATCTCATTATAAGTTTCTACATCAAACATATTTGATATTGCTGTATCAGCATCTACTCCATTTGATTTTAAATACTCTATTTTATCCATATTATCCCTACTTTCCTATATTATTCTTTTATAATTGTACTATAAATACGTTAAAAATACAATGAATATAATACTTAAACGTAAAAAAGGACACTTTAGCTTTATTAGCTAAATGTCCTTATATATTTTCTCTTACTTTATTTACTCCTAAATTATATATTTCTTCTTTAGAATAATTATTTATTTTATCATAATGATATATAGTCATATAATCTTTATTACTCTTTATTTTATACCTGTTTTTATATTCATCTTCTAAGTATAATTCATCTTTATTATACCTAGTATTTAAACTATATTTACTAATCATAGCCTCAACGTAAGAATTAATTATAACAGATGTATTTGGATGCTTTTTAAATGTTTCATGATATTCATCTATTAAGTCTTTTATTTGTTTTAAAGTAAGCTCACAAGATAACGTAATATTATCAGCTCCAAGTTCATTAAAAAATGCAAGAGCATATTTATTTACAACGTTAAAAGTATAATCTATGTCATAATTCTTATAATGATTTAAAGCACCTAACTCTGTAATTAATACCTTTTCATCTAATTTAGGATAATTGTTTGAAGCTCTACTAATTCTAGGTATACTACTTTTATTTTCATATAACATTTCCTTCTTATAATTTTTTAAACAAACATTATACTCTTTTTCTATAAAAGGTATATCATACATTCTTTTTTCGTCTAATAAGTTTAAAACATCACGTCTTAATTCATTTAAATCTTTTATATTAATAAATAAATTATCAGAGATACTTATATTAATATTATTTACCTCATATACTGTATCACCTGTTTTTATAAGCTTATTTTTTACATCTTCTTTATCAAGTGGTCTATTAATTGCTTTTTTTACTATAAAGGCTTCTTTTTGAACACTATTTATACCATCACTTACACATAACAAGATACTTTTATTAGTAATTGTACAATTAATATTTATAGGTACTTTTCTTTTAACATTTTTTAATTCATAATTAATGTTGTCTAACTGTTTTTTAGATGAAGTTAAAAGTACTTGTGATCCTTTTTTAACATACTTTGAAAATTTTATTGTTACAACATCACCTTTTTTAGCAGAAGATACTCTTTTATTATTAATAAACATACTAGTTACTATAATTCCCTTATCTTCTTTTTCATCTAGCACTCTAATTCCATCATTTAAATTTAATTCATGACTAAGTTTAATACTTAAATTATCATTTACTTTTTTTACTACTTCTCCTAATTTTACTCCAATATGATTACCCCTATAATCATACGTAAAATTATTATTATCTTCTTTAAACATAAACCCCTTAGTAAACTCTCTATTAAATAATAATTTTAGGTTATAAATATCTTTATCATCTATCTTTAAAACGCCATATTTATAATAGTTATCTATCGCCTTTTTATATGTTTTAACAACCATATAAACATATTCTTTCTTTTTCATTCTACCTTCTATTTTTAAACTATCTACACCTATATCTATTAACTTATCAATGTATTTTAAAGTACATAATTCCTTTGTACTTAACAAGTAATTATTATAATTTAACTTATTATTTTTATCATCATATAAATTATACTTTTTTCTACATATTTGAGCACAAGTACCTCTATTACCACTTCTATTTCCAATTAATGTACTCATTAAACATTGACCTGAGTATCCTAGACATAACGCTCCATGTATAAAAGTTTCAACTTCTATAGGAATATTATCTTTTATCTTTTTAATTTCATCAATACTTGTTTCTCTTGAAATTACTATTCTTTTAAATCCAAGTTTTTTAGCAACTAAAGCTGAATCATAATTATGTATATGCATTTGAGTTGATGCATGAATTTCTAAGTTAGGAA
>JALEND010000057.1 GCA_022768045.1 Mycoplasmatota bacterium
TATCCCCATTAACTATTTTACAAAATATACAATCTTTCATTTTTTCACCTCTATTATTATTTTATCATGAAATATGGTATAATAACAATAAGAAATTAGTAAGGAGTCTTAATATGAAAAAACCAGTAATAGGAATATTATGTGGGGTAAGCGAATTGGATTATAAGGAAAGAAAAATAACTCAGTTTTATACTTTTAATGATTATAATACAGCTGTTTTAAAACATAATGGAATACCAATTTTAATAACACCTCCAAAAGAAATTGATTATGCTAAAACTAAAAAAGAAGATATAACACCTTTAACAGAAGAAGAAAAAAGTGTGTTAATAGATGCTTTAAGTATTTGTGATGGATTTATTATGCCAGGAGGTTCTAAGACTTTTGAACATAATTATTTTATAGATTCTTATTTAAAAGAACATAATATACCAACACTAGGTATATGTCTTGGTATGCAAGTTATGGCAATTAATGAAACAAAACAAAGGCCAGTTAGACTAGCAAATGATAATCATTTTAGAACAAATCATGATGTAAAAATAACAGGAAAAATACTTAAGAATATTTTAAATAAAGAATTAATAAACGTAAATAGTTATCATTTTTATAATATGCTTGATGTTGGTAGTTATACTATTTCTGCATTATCACCTGATGGAGTAATTGAAGCAATAGAAGATGATAATAGTTTATTTAGACTAGGGGTTCAGTGGCACCCAGAAAGATTACTAGAAAATGAAAATAGTAAAAAAATATTTGAAGCCTTTATTAATGCAGCAATAGAATATAAAAACAACAAATAATGAAAGTGTCAAAAAATTGATTTTTTGGCACTTTTGTGCTATTATAAAGATCAAATTATTTAAGGGGGATTTATTTATGAATACATTAGATAAAATTATGGATTCTTATGCAAAAGAGTTATTACAAAATCACAATAATGCAAGAGAAGAAGAACAAACAAATTTACTTACAAAAGAGGATTTTGAAAAAATCTTAAAGCCAGTTGTTCATGCTATAGAGCAAAATAAAGATCACTCTATAAGTGAAATAAGAGATTTTTTATATAATAATTCTATGTTAAAGGAAAAAGCTGAAGACTTTATATATAAAAAACAAATGGCACCAGGAGCTTCAATTAGTTATGGTACAAAAAATTACCAAGAATCTTTAGTTATTGGTAATAGAGCAGATAATAAAGATAAAGTTACTGATAGTACAATATATGATTTAGCATCTGTTACAAAGTTATTTACTTCAATTAGTATTCAAATGTTAGCAAGAAGAGGTTTAATTGATTTAAATAAGAAGGTTAGTTATTACTTACCAGATTTTCCTGGATTAGAAAATGTTACTATATATCAATTATTAACTTTTAATGCACCAGTTAAAACAGATGGAAGAATAGATAAAGCATCTAATAAGGAAGAAGCAGAACAAATTCTTAGAACTATCACATTTGATGGTGAAAATGATGGTAAAAGGCCTTATACAGATATGGGCGCTATGGTTTTAAAATATGTAATAGAAAAAGTAACTAATATGAAGTATTATGATTTTGTAAAAGAAAATATAATAGAACCAGCAAAAATGTCAGATACTAATGTTCAAATAAAAGAAGAAGATTATAATAGACTAGCTTTAACTGGTAATAATGGTTTTTATTATAAAGATGGTAACTATAGAATAAATACTGATGTAAAACTTGGGGATTGTTATGATGAAAAGGCTAGAATAATGGGACAAAAAAATGGTAATTTATCTGGTCATGCAGGACTTTTTTCTACAAGCCTAGATATGTCTAATTTATCACAATCTTTATTAAGAAGAGAACTTTTAACAGATAATGAAATGTTCCACATGGCAGATAATGAAACTGGTAAAAAGGGTATGTCTATTCAGTATCTAGCTAAATTATGTTATTCTAAAAATCCAGTTCAAGAAGATTCAGAAGTATATCATCCATTAAGTGGTAGAACTTTTGCATCAGCTGGATGGACAGGAACGCAAGTTACGGTAGATCCTTTAAATGATATTTTTTATACATTATTATCTAATAGAAGTTGTAATAGAATGACTTTTATTGATGCTAGTAAAAAAGAACTTGTTAAAACAGATGATTCTGGTAGAAAGAGTATTATATTACCAAATGGTCAAGAAATGATTGATGCAACTAGATATGCATGGGATAGAGATGCAGCTTTAGTTCATCCTGCAATAGAACTTGCTATTCAATATAAATTTCTAGAAAAAATATATGAGGATGAAGAAAAAGAACTTATTAATGAACATCAAACAAAAAGAATAATATAAATAAAATGGTGATAAATATGGTTCCAAATATAGGAATAATAAAAAGAAATGAAGATAACTTTTTAGAAAATTATGTAAAAGCAATTAATTCGTCTAAAGCTAATAGCATACTTATAGATAATACTTTAAATGAAAAAGAAATATTTAATTTGGTTAATAAAACAGATGGCATTTTATTTACTGGTGGAAGTACTTGGAATCTTGTAGATGAACTTATACTAAAATCTTGTTTAGATGAAAAAAAGCCTTTTCTTGGTATATGCCTTGGAATGCAAATGATAGGTAATTATTTTTCAGATAGTCATAAATTAGGAGAAGATAAAACAGTTCTTATAAATTCTAGTATAAATCATAACGTTAAAGATAATTATGCTCATAAAGTATTATTAAAAGATGGTATGTTATCTGAATTATTTAATAATAGAGAAATATTAGTTAATAGTTATCATAATTATTGTGTTGATGAAACCCTTAATGAGATAATTAAAGGATATTCAGAAGATGGCGTTATAGAAACGCTTGAAATTTTTGATCATCCATTTGGAATAGGAGTACAGTGGCATCCAGAAAAAATGATAGATTATGATTTGAACAGTAAGCTGCTATTTAATAAATTTATTGATGAAACTTATAAATATAAAAAACACAAAATAAAGTAGAGATTATTCTCTATTTTTTTTGTTGTATATATATAAAAATAACAAAAAAAGTGATAAAATATAAAAGCAGGAGTTGATTTATATGTTAGAAATAAAAGATTTGACTGTTAAAGTAGAAAATAAGATAATTTTAGATAAATTTAATTTAACTATAAATGATGGAGAAGTACATGTAATAATGGGGCCAAATGGTGTTGGTAAATCTACTCTTACTAAGGTTATTATGGCTGAACCTAATTATAGTGTTGTAAATGGAGATATTTTATATAACAATAAAAGTATACTTAATCTTACAACAGATGAAAGAGCAAGACTAGGTATATTTTTAGCAATGCAAAATCCACCTAGTATATCAGGTGTTACAAACTCAGATTTTTTAAGAACAGCACTTTCTAGTATAGAGAAAAAAAACATTAATCTTTATTCGTTTATAAAGAAATTAGATGCTAATAAAGATGATTTGAAAATGCCGGATGAAATGGTTCATAGAAGTGTTAATAAAGGTTTTTCTGGTGGAGAAAAAAAGAAAAATGAGATACTTCAAATGAAAATGTTAGAGCCATCTTTTATCATGCTTGATGAAATAGATTCTGGAGTAGACGTTGATGCTTTAAAAATAGTTTCAGATAATATTAATGAGTATATTTCTTCGCATCCTTCATCATCATACTTAATTATTACGCATTATACTCATTTATTAAATTATATTAAACCTTCCTTTGTTCATGTTATAAAAGATGGACGTATTATTAAAACAGGAGACTATTCGTTAGCTAAGAAAATAGAAGATAATGGATTTAACTTTGAAAAAGTTGTGATAGAAGCATCCACTGGAAGTGATAGTAGTGAATAGGATAGTAATAGGAAGCGGTATAATAAAAGAAGAAATAATTGATGATAAAGTAGTAATTAACATAGAAAAAGATTGTAATTTATTAATTGAAAAGGACTTATATAAAAAGTATGAAATAAATGTTAAAAATGCTAATTTAAACTTACTTATAATTAAAGAAGATGCTAATGATTTAGAATATAAAATAAATATAAATAAGGGAAATGTTTCATTTAACTATGTATCTGTTAATTCAAAAAATAGTAAGATAGAAGCTAATTTAAATAAAAGAAAATCTAATATAGAAATTTATAATTCTGTAATTGCATCTAATAAGGTTAATTATGATATTTTAGTTAATCATAATGCTTGTGATACAAAAAGTAATATATATAATAATGGTATAACTAAAGAAGACGGAATAATTATCTTTAATGTAACAAGTTTTGCTCCAAAGAAATCTAAGAATAGTATAATTAACCAAGATAGTAAGATAATTACATTAAATGATGTAAATGAAAATGAGATAAATCCTATTTTGTTAATAGATTCATTTGAAGCTGAAGCAAGACATGCAGCTTTCATAGGTAATTTTAAAGAAAAAGAATTATTTTACTTAATGAGTAGAGGTCTTAGTAAAAAAGAAGCTAGTAATTTGCTTATTAATGGGTTATTATTTGGACAACTAAGTATTTGTTTTAATGAAAAAGAAGATTTGAAAAAAAGATTCTTTATATGATAGGAGGTGATTGCGTATGGATTATAAAAAAGATTTTCCTATGTTAAATAAAGGTATTATTTATTTTGATAATAGTGCAACTACGCTTAAACCAAAAAGTGTTATAGAAGAAGTTAGCAATTATTACTCAAATTATAGTGCTAATGCTCATAGGGGAGATTATAATATTAGTCAAATAGTTGATGATAAACTTAATGATGTAAGAGAAAAAACAAGGAAGTTTATTAATGCAGAAAAAAAAGAAGAGATAGTATTTACATCTGGTGCAACTGAAAGTTTAAATGTGGTAATAAAGGGTTTTTTAAAAAATTATTTAAACTCAAAAGATGAGATTTTAACTACAAAGGCAGAACATGCATCATTAATATTACCACTTTTTGACGTTGTTGGTAAAACAGGTTCTGTAATAAAATACATACCTTTAAATGATGATTTAACAGTTTCTTTGGAAAATGTTAAAAAGATGATAACAAATAAGACAAAGGTAATAGTAATATCTCATGTTACTAATGTAATTGGCGATATAAGACCTGTTAAAGAAATTTGTAAGTACGCTCATAAGTTAGGCATATTAGTAATAGTAGATGGTGCTCAAAGTGTCCCACATGAAAGAGTTGATGTTAGAAGTTTAGATGTAGATTTCTTAACTTTTTCAGCTCATAAGATGTTAGGTCCTACAGGAGTAGGTGTTTTGTATGGTAAAGAAAAATATCTAAAAAAAGTAAAACCTTTAATAGAAGGTGGAGGTATGAATGCCTCATTTGATAGTTTAGGAGATGTAGAATATAAAGAGTTACCAGAAAAATTAGAAGCAGGAACACAAAATTTAGCAGGAATATTTGGATTTGGAAAAGCAATAGACTACATAAATGAAGTTGGAATAGAAAATATTCATGATAAGGAAATAATGTTAAAAAGATACATGGTAGAAAAAATGTCTAAGTTAAAAAACATAACAATTTATAATAAAGATATACAAAATGGAATAGTAACGTTTAATGTAGAAGGTGTTTTTGCTCAAGATGTTGCTGCGTATTTAAATAAGCATAATATATGCGTTAGGGTAGGAAATCATTGTGCTAAAATATTATCAGAGGTGTTAGGTGTTAAAAATACTTGTAGAGCAAGTCTTTACTTTTATAATACGAAAGAAGAAATTGATAAGTTAATAGAAAAATTAGACAATGATAATATATTATATGAATCATTATAATGGAGGTTATTATGGACGAACATTTAAAAAGAAGTATTATGATAGAGCATTATCAAAATCCATTAAATAAGGGACTTGATGATACTTTAGGATATAAAAAAGTTAATATGAATAGTAAAACTTGTATTGATAATTTAGACTTTGCATTAAAAATAGAAGATGGTATAATAAAAGACATCAAATTTGATGGTGAGGCGTGTGCTATATCAACATCTTCAGCTTCCATAATGACAGAATTATTAAAGGGTAAAAAAATAGAAGAAGCAGAAGAAATAATAAATAATTATGAAAATATGATTGAAGAAAGACCATATAACAAGGATTTATTAGAAGAAGCTAATTGTTATGATGAAATATATAAACAACCAAATAGAAAGAAATGTGCATTATTACCATATGAAGGAATTAAAAAAATACTAAAAGGAGAATAAATATGTTAAATAAAATTAAGGATTTTAAACTAAAAAAAGGACAAAATGTTGGGTTAAAAAATATTTATGCTTGTGGTCTTGCAAAGGTGGTTATAGAAGAAAATAAGTTTCAAATAATAAAAGATGATGATTCTGTATGTACTATAAAAGAAGATAAGGCAACTGATTTTTTATTAAATGATAGAACTTATGATGTTTATGAAGGCGCACTAGAAGCTAAAAAAGCATATAAAGAAGGAAAATTAGAAGAAAATACAACGTTTTGTTATTCAGTATATGATTTTTATAGTTCTTTTCCAGAAGCTAAAGGTATATTAAATAATAAAGAAGAAGTAAAAGATTTCTTAAGAAAATATAATGAGCAAAATCATGCTTTCTTATACTGGAATTTTTTAGATAAGGATGAAAAAGAAAAATTAGATGAGATTGTTAATGAAAATAGAGTGAAGTTACAAAAATAAAGGACTGATTAGATGAAAACATTATCAAAAGGAATAGATAAAGATAAGGTAAAAATAATATCAGAATTAAAAAATGAACCTGAGTGGATGACAAAGTTTAGACTTGATTCTTATGATGTTTTTGAGTCAAAAAAAATGCCTTCTTGGGGTCCGGATATAAATATTAACTTAGATGATATTACGTATTATAAAAAAGTCTTTGAAGATGTAAAAAATAACTGGGATAAAATAGATAGTAATGTTAAAGAAACATTTGAAGAAATTGGTCTTAGAAAAGCAGAGGAAGATTACTTAGGTGGTATGCATGTTCAGTATGAGTCCGAGGGCTTATATAGTAATATGTTAAAAGAATTAAAGGATAAAAACATTATATTTTTAGATACAGATACTGCCTTAAAAGAGTATCCAGATTTATTTAAAAAATACTTTGGTAAATTAGTTAAGAGTGATGATAATAAGTTTGCGGCTTTAAACTCAGCTGTTTGGTCTGGTGGTACGTTTATATATGTTCCTCCTCATACTAAGTTAGATAGACCACTGCAAAGTTATTTTAGAATAGATTCTAAAGATATGGGACAGTTTGAAAGAACTTTAATAATAGTAGATGATGATAGTGAACTTCATTATATAGAAGGATGTACAGCACCTACTTATTCATCTGATTCACTTCATGCTGCTGTAGTAGAAATATATGTTGGTAAAAATTCTAAGTGTCGTTATACAACTATTCAAAATTGGTCAAATAACGTTTATAACTTAGTTACAAAAAGAGCTTTAGTAGATGATTATGGAACAATGGAATGGGTAGATGGAAACATTGGTTCAAAACTCACTATGAAGTATCCTGCATGTGTTCTTAAAGGAGATTATTCAAAGGGAAGTTGTACTACAATAGCTTTAGCAGATGAAAACCAAATTCAAGATACGGGTGCTAAAATGATACATTTAGGTAAATATACAAAGAGTAATATTTTATCTAAATCAATAGGTAGAAATGGTGGTAATGCATCATATAGAGGTTTAGTTAAAATTACTAAAAAAGCTATACATTCATCAGCTAATGTTAAGTGTGATACCATATTATTAGATGAAAAATCAAAAAGTGATACCTTTCCAACAAATATATGCGAAAATAAAACAAGTACTTTAGAACACGAGGCTACCGTTTCCAAAATAGATCCTAATGAGTTATTTTACTTGATGACTAGAGGACTTGATGAGAATAAAGCAACAGAGCTTCTTATAATGGGATTTGTTGATGCTTTTAGAGAAGAGTTACCACTTGAGTATGCTGTTGAATTAAATCAATTATTAAAGGGTGAAGTAATAAAGGAATGCAAAAGATAGCGTTCCTTTTTAGTTGCTTAAAATCATTTTATGTGATATTCTTAAATAAGAATAGGGGCGATTAGTTATGACAACTTATTTAATAGATAAAAAAGAGGCTAAAAAGAACAAATGTAAATACAATAAACTACCAATTTTAAGGTTAATTTTATTTTTATTAAGTGTTATTATTTTATACTTTGTACCATACTTTATCCCAGTATATTACCCTAATACAATTAAAACTATTATATATATTATTTGGATAATATATTTAGCAATTGGTATATATAAATATGTTAAAACTGTTAAACTAATTAAAATGATAGAACAAGAAGCTATTATAAAAAAAGATGATACATTTTACTTAGTTAGATTATTAAGTAATAAAGAAGATATTGTAGTTGATTATAAAAATAAGATTGAATACATATATAAAACATTAATAAATAACGTAAAACAATTACTAGATAATTATGATTATGATGCAAGAACAAGAAAGTTAAAAAAAGAAGAATATGAAGAAGCTTTAAAAAAAGGATTAGAAAAAGATGCTAAGTGGATAATAACTAGTGATCTTAAAAATAACTTAGATGTGTATTTAAAAGATAAAAAATGCCATATACAAAGATTAGATGAATTAACATTTGTTAAAGAAAAGAAAAATTATTATAAGTATACTTTTAAAAACTGTGGCGGAAAAAATAAAACTTTAAGAATATATAAATGTTATAATGGATTAAAAGAAGATATAGATAATACAAAGATAAAAAAATATAATGAAAGTTTTCCTTATTATGTAGAAAAACCAGATAAATCTTATCATTTATTTATACTTATATTTATTATACTAATAATATTTATTTTATCTATGATATTTTTATTCTAATAGTAATTAAGTCGTTTATTGTAGAAATTTGTATGATAAATTGCAGAAATTTAAAAATGGTACATAATTTATGTACTGTTTTTTATTTTTTGTAAGAAAAATACGTCAGAAAATTATTTTTATAAGTTAGGATCTATTTATTTAATGTAGTATATTTCTTTTAGAAAGGAGAAAAAAGTATGTTAAATCAATTAGTAATGATAGGAAGGCTTACTAAAGATCCTGAATTAAAGAAAACAGAAACAGGTCGTAATGTAGCTAAAATAACAGTAGCAGTTCCAAGAAGTTATAAAAACTCAGAAGGAGTTTATGAAACTGATTTTATTGATTGTCTATTATGGTCTGGAGTAGCAGAATCTACTACAGAATATTGTAAAAAAGGTGATTTAATAGGTCTTAAAGGAAGAATTCAAACAAGAAAATATGAAACTGAAGATGAAAAAGTAAGACAAGTAACAGAAATAATAGGAGAAAAGATAACTTTTTTATCATCTAATCATAATGTTAATGAAAAACAAGTTAAGGAGTAATAAATAATTAAATAAGACATATTTTTTACTAGAGGTGAAGAAATGAAAAAGATATGTCTTTTTTTATTCTGTTTATTTGCATTTATTCCTTTAGTATATGGTAAAAATATAACAACTACAAAAAGTGCTAAGGAAAAAAATAATACTATTAAAGAAGAAGATTGCAAAAAAACGTGTTTAGATGAAAATTGTGATGAAAATACTTGTGCTAAAACATCAAATGAAGCAAAAGAAGATGGCATAATTAATGATGGAAAATCAGCAATACTAATTGAATCATCTACTGGAAAGGTTTTATATGAAAAAAATTCTCATGATAGATATGCACCAGCTTCTATGACAAAAATAATGAGTATGTTAATAATATTAGAATCTATTGAAAAAGGAAATTTAAAATGGAATGAAAAATTAGTAACAAGTAAGTATGCAGCTAGTATGGGAGGATCACAAATATTCTTACAAGAAAATGAAAAAATGAGTGTAGAAGATTTATTTAAAGCAGTAGCTGTTGGTTCTGCTAATGATGCAACAATTGTTTTAGCAGAAAAAGTTGCTGGAAGTGAAGAAAATTTTGTCAAAAAAATGAACGAAAAAGCGAGGTCTTTAGGATTAAAAGATACTAATTTTAAAAACGCAGTAGGTTTAGATACAGCAAACCATTATTCAACTGCATATGATATGGCTATGATAGCAAGAGAATTAATAAAACACGAGAAAATATTTTCTTTTACAACTATATACGAAGACTATTTAAGACAAAATACAGATAATAAATTTTGGCTTGTTAACACTAATAAACTAATAAAAACATATGAAGGAGCAGATGGTCTTAAAACGGGTTATACTAAGGAGGCTGGATATTGCTTAACTGCAACAGCTAATAGAAATAGAATGCGTATTATAGGAACTATCATGGGATCTTCTAGTAGCAATAGT
>JALEND010000073.1 GCA_022768045.1 Mycoplasmatota bacterium
AAATATAAGACCTACAAAGGCAATTGAAAAAGGAAAAATGATATTCTTGTATTTACGAGAAAATTGATGTATAATTATGACATAAAAGAAGAAAAAATGGCAAAAAGGAAAATTTGGAATCCCTTTTGATATGGTGCCATTAGTTACTTACACGAACTCAATAGCTATATTTAGATATGGTTTTGAAGTTAGTGTTAATATAGAAAGAGCTAAGAAATAGCTCTTTTTTTTACCTATTTATTAATATTCTAGTTTTATTACTCTAAAAATAAGCATAATCTTATATTTGATAATATAGGACTAATAGAGGGGTGTTTTACAATGTTTTTTAACTTTTACGTTATGTATTGAGAAAAGCACTCTAGAATCGGCGTCAATTTATAAAAAATACATTGATTAATGAGAATATCAGCAATGTTGTTATATTTTCCAATATAGCACCTTATAAGGAGAATTTTATTGCTAAATATTAATATAAACAAAAAGCAAGTTACTTTTCATCTTGCTTAATGTCATTAGTATTTAAATTATTAATTGCAAATTCAATACACTCATTAATTAATCTATTAACTGATATGTTAGTTTGCTTTGATAATTCTTCTATCTTTTGTAATGTTTTATATTTTAATCTAATAGTCTTTAAAACTGACTTTTCATTATTTAAGTTTGGGAGTTTAAACTCTTTCATTATACCCTCCTTCTCTATTAATATTTTATTAAGCTGTATTACAAAGTACAAAGTTTGTGTTATAATTGAATTAATAGAGGTGTTGAAGTATGGCGTTAATTAAGTGCAAAGAGTGTGGAAAAGAGCTGTCAGATAAGGCAAAAATATGTCCTAATTGTGGTTATAGAGAGCGAAAACCAATTACCAAGAAAACAATACTAACCTTTGGTGTAATTGCTCTTATAGTAGCTTTATTTGGCGTTATATTATGCTTTGTTGGTAGTAAAGTTCAAGAGAAAAAAGAATACAAAGAATATAATGAATTGTACTCCAAAACAAAACAAATGATGTATGATGATGGACAAAAATGCCAAGAGTATTGTAAGAATATGCCTTTAGATAGTGGATACTCTACTCACGATTATATGGTAAATTTTGCAGATGAATCAAAAATATTGTGGGATAATTATGAGGTTATTAAAGACAATATGAAAAAACTAAAAGAAATTCCTGACAGTAGCTACCAAGAACCTTACAATCAACTTGAAAGTTTATTTAATGGATATGATAAACTAATGGAATTAACAGCTTATGCTGGTGATGGTTATGAAGAAGAGTGTGAAAACTATAGTAATTCATTTAATAAAACCTATAAGCTTTTAAGTGGTGAGGAGTAAATAAATATGAATAAAGTATATTGTAATAATTGTGATAAAGATATTTATGTAATAGATAATAAATGTCCTTATTGTGGGCTTAAGTTTGAAGATGCCGTTGTAAATAAGACTGAAAAATTAGATTTTCAGAATAGCAAATTAGGAAAGATTATTAGAACAATTGGTATTAGTATAACTGTGATATCTATAATACTAATTATTATATTAGAAGTAACATCTCCAAGTAATGACAAAAGCACTACTTCAACTACTCCAAAAAAATATGAAGTTTGTGAAGCTAAAACAAACACATACTATAAATGCCATTGGAGTTCGTGGGAAGATAGATGTATTTGCAAACAAAGATAGTAAAACATTTAAAAGTTTAAACTATAAAAGAGCCCTATTTTGTAGAACTCTTTTTCTTTTTATTATTTCTGCTTTTTCTTTTTCTTTGATTTTGTCTTGATAATTTGCATTCATAATCTGAACAATATTGTTGCTTAAATTCTATTCTTTTAAAACTCTTGTTACAAGCAGGGTTTTTACATATTCCTATTGTTTCATCATTATTATCTCTAGATAGTTGAATTTTTAATTCATCTTTTCAAACACATAATATCCAGGCATCATATTTGCATATATATAATCACCATTTTTCCACTCTACAAATAAATATATTTTATCATTTTCTTTCTTATAGAAATACTTACACAAAGTATTATCTAATATTATATTAGCAATATAACCTTTAGTATACTTAGTCTTTTTTATTTTATCTGAATTATATGATATCAAAACAGTACCATCATTATATACTGACAACTTATCAAGTGCAGTATCATACTTAAAATACCTTTTATTTGGTATAAATTGTTCTTCATTATGTACAAAATCAATTGCTTGCCAATTACCTATTAAACAATCATCAACCTTATACTCAAAATCAGTATTATCTTTTATAATTATATCTTCTATATTATATTTTTTATTATCAACTTTTTCATAAATAACATACTTATATTCACTATCATCAAATATACCTTTTACTTTAACAAACATCAAATTATTTTCTAATTCATAAGAGTTTTTATTGCCATTAATAATTATGTATCCTTTAGTCCAACTAATTACCCAGTATTTTTTACCATTTTCCATTAAATATAATTCTTTAATAGAAAAGTCATCACTATCATTATATTTTTTATTGTAATAATCCTCTTTTGTATTACTTATTGCAACTAATTTCCACTTACCTATTACCTTTTCATCATTAATAAATGTATCCATATTATCTATTCCTCCCTTTTGATTAATTACGTTTAATGTGTTTATGTTTTCTTTAATTTTAATTATTTCATTTTCATAATTTTTTATTATGTCTTTTATTTTAGAATCATCATAATTTCTTATATCTTCCAAAGTAAAATCTAGTTTTTTTAATAATAATATTTTGCTCATATCTGATATATTATTTTCATCAAAATATCTATAACCATTATAGATATCTATATAAGCTGGCGTTAATAAACCCTTTTCTTCATAAAATCTTACTGTGTTAATAGAAACATTAAAAAGTTTTGCAAAGTCACCTATTTTGATCATTTTTCCTCCTTTCTACACATATCCTAAACCTAACCTTAACTAGAGAGTCAATACATTTTATTAATTATTTTTATTTTATCATTTTTATAGCAGTTTAACTACATAAAAAAAACAAGAAGATATTTATCTTTTTGTTTTTGTCTTTATATTTTCTAAATACATATCATTATATTTTCTAATTTTTGGAATAGATTCTGAATCAATTATAAAACCAGCAGCCTTTTTATGACCTCCTCCATCTTTATGAAATTCTAAACATATTTTATTTAAATCAATACTTTCTTTTACACATCTTAATGAAACTGTGTTTCTACTATAGTTAATTATCAATATAAAATCTATTTCAGGTCTTAATTTACAAATTTCATCACCAACTATTGATCTATATTGTTCACTTATTGTAACGCCTATTTTATAATTTTTATAGTCTGTAATAAGTAAGTTTTCATCTACGTACTTAATATATCTATCTTGCTTTTCTAAATCAGTTTTATATAAGTCATCAAATATTTTTGGCAATTTAAAATCTTTATTTTCATCTAATGAGTTTATAAGTTCAATATAAGCTTCTGGCCCAATCATTGCATGTGTGTTAGCGAGTAGTTTAGCATTATACTCTTCTTCTTTAAAGTCCCAAGTATCTTGTTCTCTAGTAGCTTCAACATATGTTTTATAAAAATTTTTATCAAGTTTATCACTTAAACTAATTAAATAATTATAAAATAATTCAGTTGCACATGTTTTTCTGCCATTTAGTTCAGATATTGCATTAACGTATATGGGAACATCACCTTGATATGATATATGATGATCGAAATGTTTTAGTTTTTTTATGATGTTAGGATGATCATCTAATATTTTAATAGTACTTGGTGTAATTGGTAAATCACATAAATAAATGGTTTCATAATTAGAAAAATCAGTATTATTAAATATAACAGGTAAATCCATTATTTCTGCTAAAACATAATCTATTTTATTATCATAATATTTATTTGCAAGAATAATAGAACCCATACCATCTATATCAGCAATATGTGAAATAACAAGAATTTTATTATTATTATTAATTTTTTTAATCACGTCATACACCTCTATTCATTTTTATCTTTACTTCTTTTATCCTGAATTATATCCATTTCTTTTTCTGTTATTAATATGCAATCATGTTCTTTAGCCCAAGCTACACATCCTTTTAAAACTGTGTTTAAAAATACTCTTGGAACCTTTACTAATCTTTTACAAGCTTCATCAGTAAATTTTATTTTATCATCTATTCTAGATGCAGCATATTTAACAGTATCTAAACTTATACCTTTTGATTTAGGTATAGGTGCTTTTTTTTGCACATTTAGGTTTAATATACCAAAAATATTCATTATCTCTATATCCATAATCAACTGGAATACTAGGAAAATCAGTTCTTTTAACTCCATTTAATATAGCATTATATTGTTTTGGCTTCATCAAAATATTATCTATTTTTAAAATAAAATGTGCACCATTCTTACTAGTTATCCCATTAAAATCATGATATGGTTCAACATATTCATCCATAACTTTATCATTGGATGCATTATCAAGTTCAGACATCCAAGTACACTCAAATACCTGATAAGCCTCTTTAATGACTTTTGGATACTTATTTTCTTCATCATCTAAAGAGCGTTTACCATCCACTAATGTAAATAAACAATCCTTCATCTTTTCTTTTGTAGTTTCACCTGGATAACCTAATCTTACAGCTTCTTTAAAATACTTAGATTCAGATGTAATAAAATTAATTGCACATTTTTTTGTTCTTAATATATTTTTACAAGTATTAGAGGAATTTCTACAACATAAAATCATAGCATAATAATCTTTACCAGCAATATAATAAGGGAAACATAGTGAATATGCTCCTAAATTTGTATTTCCTTCCTCATCTAATGTTGCAATTAATGTTGTAGGCATTGGAAAAAAACTAGAAGTTTGATAAAAATTATCAACTATTCTAATATTCTTAAACCCATTTATATTTTTATCATTTTTCATTTATATCATATTCTCCATTCTTGCACTAATTATATCATGTATTTATAATGTAATAAACTTATTTATTAGTTTTTATCTACACTTATATCACTTAATTCAAAACTAATTGCTTTTTTTAAATCCATTAATGAAATTTCTATTTGATATCCAATCTTACCACCACTAAAAATTATTTTATCATAATCATTTGCACTTATATCTATTACTGTTTTAAATAATTTTTTCATACCTATAGGTGAGCATCCACCGTGAATATAACCTGTAAGAGGTAATAATTTTGATTGTTTTAACATAGAAATGCTTTTCTCCCCTACTGTTTTAGCAGCTTTTTTTAAATCTAACTCTTTATTAACAGGCACTAAGAAAACATAATAATTTCCTGTTTTTGACTCTGTAACAAGTGTCTTAAAAACAACGTTAGGGTTTTCTTGCAAAACATTTGCAACATCTATTCCACTAATAGCATTTGTATTAACATAACTATGAATTTTATAAAATATACCTTTTTGATCTAGCACTCTCATGGCATTAGTCTTTTCTTCTTTTTTTCTCAATTAAATCACTTCCTATAATTAATTATAACATAATAATATATACTAATTTTTCTTTTTTATATTATAATATTGTTGGTGATAACATGAAGAACATATTAATTGCAGGAGTAGCTAAATCGGGTAAATCATTATTCTGCAAAAAACTAATTGAAAAAGAAAAATATAATCATATTCCACTTGATTATTTTACAGCATCCATGAAAAGAAATTTTCCAGACTGGGGTATTAAAAGTTCTGTTATAATAAATGATACTAGTAAAAAACTATCTACACTTTTAAATACTGTAACAAATTTAATTGATGATACAGATGAAAAATTTATAATTGATTCTGCACATATTATGCCATCTGATATAATTAATAATATTAATAGAGATAACTGGGATATTTACTTTTTTGGATATCCTAATATTAATGCAACAGATAAATTAAATGAAATAAGAAAATATATAAAAGATGGCTGGCCAATAAAAAAAGACGATAATGAATTATTAATAATACTTGAAAAATTAATTAATATAAGTAAAGAAATAAGTAATGAATGTAAAAAATATAATATTAAGTTTATAGATACTAGTTTTGATCTTAATGAAAAAATAGATGAAATTTTAAATGAAATATTGTAGATAGCATTCAAATTAACACATCCATAAATAATAGTGTATGAAACTATAAACTAATTCAACAATTTTATTTTGTGTTATAATTATTTATAGTAGGATGGTGATATAAAAATGCAAATATTTGATATAAAAAAGAAGAAAAAATACTTAAATGATAATAATAAAATAATGTTAGAAAAGTATAATAAAATTTCTAATTTTACTAAAGATAAAGCACTAAACTACTTTAATTCAAGAAATGAAGGATTAACAAATGAAGATGCATTAAAGAAACTTAAAGAACATGGTCCAAACGTAGTTATTAAGGATGATAAAAAAACTTGGAAATATTTTTTATTAAATTCATTTAAAGATCAGTTTATTATAATATTACTTGTTTTAGCAGTTATAAATTTTTCTTTAGGTGATAAACTAGGATCTATAATAATTGTCTTAATAGCTGTTATAAGTGCTGTTATAAGATTTATACAAGATTACTCTGTTTATAAATTTAATAGAAAATTAAAAGCTAGTATATATAGTAATGCAACTGTTTTAAGAAATAAAAAAGAGATAATTATTAAAACAGAAAAAGTAGTGGAAGGTGACATTGTAAAACTAAATGCTGGTTCAATCATTCCTGCTGATTTAATGATATTAGATAGCAAAGACTTGTTTATAAATGAATCTGTGTTTACAGGAGAAAGTATTCCTGTTGAAAAAAAGACTACAAAAAATAAAAGTACTAATATATTTGATATTGATAATATTTGTTTAATGGGTTCTAGCGTAATTACAGGAAGTGCTACTGCAATTGTAATTGGTACAGGTTTTAATTCTTATCTTGGTTCAATGGGAAAAGAAATAGATAATAAAAAAGAAGTAACAAACTTTGATAAAGGTATGAAAAACATAACTAAAATGTTAATTACATATATGATTGTTGTTTGTCTTGTGGTTTTAGTGGTAGATGGTGTAATTAAAGGAAATTTTAAAGAAGCTATTTTGTTTGCACTTTCAGTTGCAGTAGGTATCACGCCTAGCATGCTTCCTATGATAGTAAATGTTAATTTAACAAAGGGTAGCAAAACACTAGCTAAGAAAAAAACTCTTGTTAAGAAAATAGATGCAATTCAAAACTTAGGTGCAATAGACGTTTTATGTACTGACAAAACAGGAACGTTAACTGAAAACAACATAACCCTTCAAAAATACATTGATACAAGTGGTATGGAAAATATAAAAGTATTAGATTATGCATTTTTAAATAGTTATTTTTCGACTGGTATGAAAAACATAGTTGATAAAGCTGTACTTTCATATGCTAAAGAAAATAAAATAGATAATATTAAAGATAAGTACGAAAAAATAGATGAAATTCCGTTTGATTATAATAGGAAGAAAACAAGTATCGTAGTAAAAAATAAAGATAAATACAAAATGATTACTAAAGGGGCCTTAGAAGAAGTTATAAAATCTTGTTCAAGTGCTAAAATAAATGATAAAAATGAAAAGTTAACACAAAACACAATTGATATAGTAAATAAAAAAGCTAGAGAGTTAGAAGAAAAAGGAATGCAAGTTATTGCACTAGCTGAAAAAAATGAGTATAAAGGTAAAGATATATTTTCAATAAATGATGAAAAAGAAATGACTTTAATTGGCTTTGTTGGATTTTTAGATCCACCTAAAAAAGATGTTAAAAACGTCTTATTAAAACTTAAAAATGCTGGTATAAGCTTAAAAGTAATAACAGGTGATAACATGTATGCAACAGAAAACATATGTAAAACTGTTGGAATTAATAGTGATAAAGTTTTAATTGGTGCAGACATTGATAAATTAACTGATGAAGAATTATCTTCTATGATTGATGATGTTAATATATATGCAAGATTTAATCCACTTCAAAAAGAAAGAATAATTAGATTATTTAAAGAAAAAGAGCATGTTGTTGGTTACATGGGAGATGGTGTTAATGACGCACCTTCCCTTCATACAGCAGACGTTGGTATATCTGTTAATAGTGCAACTGACATAGCTAAGGAAGCTAGTGACATAATATTACTTGAAAAAAGTTTAAAGGTAATCTATGATGGAGTTATAGAAGGAAGAAAGGTGTATGCTAACATAATAAAATACATGAAAATGGCCTTATCTGGAGACTTTGGAGATGTATTTAGTATAATGATAGCAAGTATATTTTTACCATTTTTACCTCTTTTACCTATTCAAATGTTACTTCAAGATTTTATATATGACTTTTCACAAATAGGAATTCCTTATGATAACGTTGATGAAGAATTCTTAAGAAAACCTAAAAAATGGAATACAAAAGGAATATCAAGGTTTATGAAAGTAATGGGTATAACATCATCAATAATAGATTGTATTGCGTTTATTATATTTTGGTTTGTACTTGGATATAATAGTGTTAATAAACAAGCATACTTTCAAACAGCTTGGTTTGTAATGTGTCTTATAAGTGAACTTATGATTATTCATAACGTAAGAACTTCTAAAAAGGCATTTATAGAATCAAGAGCAAGTAAGACACTTACTCTTCTTACACTATTATCATTAATACTTACTATAATAACTCCAATATTATTTTATAAAGTATCATCATTTAACTTTGTTATTCTTCCATTAAGATATTATTTATATGTAATATTACTTGTTATTTTGTACATGATATTAGTTAATATAATTAAAAAAATATATATTAAGAAAAACGGAGAATGGTTATAATGAAAGAGAAAAAAGAAGATTTAAGAATCAAAAAAACACACAAATTACTTTGTGATGCACTATTTTCTTTATTACAAGAAAAACCTTTTGAAAAAATAAAATTAAATGAAATTTGTGAACGTTCAATGGTTCATAAGACAACTTTTTATAATCACTTTGATGATAAATATGACTTACTTAAATATGCTTTATTAAGTCTTCAAAAAGAATTAGTTATAGAAGATAAAGATGAATCTAATGATATTATTGATTATTATTGTAACTTAGCTAAAAGATATATGAATCATATAAAAAAGAATAAAGAAGTTTATTCATCACTAGTTTTATATAATAAAGATAGTATAGGAATGGATATTTTATATAATAATTTTAAATTAGATGTAGAAAATAGATTAAAGGATGAAAAAAATGTATTATTACCAGCAAATTATATTTCTAATTATTACGTAAGTGGGGTTTTTGCAGTTATATTAGAATGGTTTTCTAAAGGAATGAAAGAAGACGAAGACACGATTATTTCTTATATAAAATTACTTATTGGTACAAGATAAAAAGGAATCTTAGTATTTGCTAATGATCCCTTTTTTACTTAATTCTTTTATTCTATTAATCTTAATTTAAAACACAAAAAAAATTAGTTAGAAACCTAACTAATTTTTATTACTCAACGCTTTTTAAAGACTCAATCATATCTATTTTCTTTAATGCATAATGAATTATTATACTTACTATAATAGTAAATAACATTATCATAAAGGCTGTTATTAAATAACTAGATAACTTAATATGATGTATAAACCTAACCATATCAAGTTCAACTGTATTAACTATTACATTAGTTAGGAAAATACCAAATACTAAACCTAATACTATACCTATAATAGTTAATATAATTGTTTCTTTTACTATGTAATCATCTACTTCCTTGTCAGTAAAGCCTAATACTTTAAGAGTTGCTATTTCTCTTTTTCTTTCACTTATGTTTATATAAGATAAATTATATAATACTACAAATGATAAAGCTCCTGATAATATTATTAATATTAATACAACACTATTCAAGGATTTAAGCATATTATTTACACCTTTAATAGTTTGATTAACTGACATAATACTCATTATATCGTCATTTTTAAGTAACTCTTTTGATAATTTTTCTTCATTTTTAACATCATCAATTTTTAAATAAGTAATATTATTTTCATATTTATCTATGTTATCTTCATAAGTCTTTTTATTCATGTAAACATAATGACTTACATAGTTTTCACAAACATTAGATATAATAAATTTATATTCTTTATTACTAGAATCTTTTATTGTTATTTTATCACCTTTAGACTTATTTATAAGCTGTGATAATTTATCTGATATTATAACTTCATTATCTTTTAATTTTATTTTTTTACCTGTTTTAACTTCTTTTAAATCAGCAATCCTATTCATATCATTTTCATTATATGGTACAAATATATTTATATCATTATTATCTATAGTCATAGATACAATCATATTAGTATCTAATCTTTTAGTAATATGTTTATTTTTAAATATATTATTTAATTCTTCTTTGCTAGGATTATTTGTAATATAAATCATTTCGTCAAATTTAAATACATCATGATACTGTTTATCAGGTATTTTCACAATTGAATCACGTATACCAAAACCTGCTAACATAAGAGCAGTACAACCTAGTATTCCACCAACTGTCATAAACACTCTCTTTTTATACCTAAATAAGTTTCTAACAGTTATTTTATTTGAGAAGTTAATACGATCCCAAATAAATGAAATATGTTCTAAAAGTACTCTCTTACCATTTGATGGAGCTTTTGGTCTCATTAAATCTGATGGTTTTTCTTTAACAACCTTTCTTATTGTTAAAAGTGTAGTACCACATATACATATAGTTGCAATTAATATACCAACTATTGCATTTGTAGGATTAAAATCATATTTAAATACTGGAACATCAAATAATATTTTATATATATTCCAAATAAATAATGGAAGTAAGAAAAATCCTATTAATGCACCTATTATTCCACCAGATATAGTAGCAATACCAGAATATAACAAGTATTTTCTTCTTATGTGCTTATTATTAAATCCCAATGATTTAAATGTTCCAATTGTTCCCCTATCATCTTCTACCATTCTAGACATTGAAATAAGACTTATTAATATTGCAACAACAAAGAATATAGTAGGAAACACCTTAGATAAGTTTGATACGCTTTCTCCATCATCAATAAAACTTGAATAGCCATTATCATCTAATCTATCATATGTATACCATTTTGAATCAGGTATATCCTTTAATTTATTTTTAGCAGCATTAATATTAGTTTCAAACATTTTAACACTATTATAATACTCTTCTAAATTACTATTATATAAACTTAAACTACTTCTATATTTACTTAAACCAGAATTATAACTACCTAAGCCATCTTGATACTCTTTATAATATTTTAAATAAGTATTATATGATGAGTTATATTTACTTAAACCTTCATTATAAAGCAAAAGACCATTGTTATATTCTTTTTCAGCATCTTTTAACTTTCTTATTCCATCTACAAATTCATTAAACTCATCTGGATTATCTTTATAATATTCTAAAACTTTAACAATTGTATCATGATATGGCATATCTTCTGGAATGTTTTCAATTATATTATCTATGTTATCTGGATTAGTAATATAATCTTTAATTAAAGCATTATTATCTGCTATAAAATTAATACAAAATACTATTTCCACATACCCAGGTGTATCAGTAGGTATCTTATTTATTAAATCGTCTTTTTTACTAGGTTCTTTAAGGAATTCTATAAATTCTTTATCAAGCCCAAGGTCATATATTTGATTAATTACTTCTATAACTTTATCACGATATAAAAAATTATCAGGTACTAAGGAAATAACTAGTTCTCTTGGAACAGTTTCATTATCAACATAGTCTAATAACTTGCTAAGATCATCATATGTTATTTCATAATCTTTTAGCTTTTCATTTATTAGTTTTTTATTAGCATTTATCTCATTATTAGCAGAATCTAACTTTTTTTTATTTTCATCTAAAGTTATCTTTGCATCATATAATTTTTTCTTATTTTCATTTAATTCCTTTAAAGCAATATCTAACTTTTTCTTAGAATTATCTAAAGTTTTTTTACCACTTGTTAATTCATTATTTGCTTTATCAAGCATCATTTTAGCACTATTTAATTTACTTTGTCCCTCTTCTTCTTTTAACTTTATCTCATCATTTGCTTTATTATAAATTTCACTATATCTTAAAGCTTCTCTATTTCTTTTTATTTTATCTATTTTTTTTAACGCACTACTTATTTTATCATTATATGTATTACTATTAGAAGTATCTTTTTTTGCATTATCTACTAAAGCATAAATTTCAGTATAATAATCTATATCAAAATTATCTTCATTTACATACGCATAATAATTTATCTTACCTGTACCTATATTAGTGTTTCCACGATTTAAGGTTCCTGATGAACTGGTTATATATAATGGACTTTTTACAATACCAACTACCTTTAACTTTTTATTTTTAATTACATCATCATCTATTGTTATAACATCACCTATTTTTAAGTGTTCTTTATCAAGCATTGCTTTTTCTATAACAATTTCATTATTATTTTTAGGTGCTCTTCCTTCTAATATTTTTACTTTGTTAACTTTATCATTTATTCCAATTAATTTTAAAACTAATTCTTGTTCTTTAATATTAGTTAATACATCCTTAGAATATGAACCATATACCTCTTTTACATTCTTAATCTTTTTAATAGCTGATAAATCATCATTAGTAAGTCCTAGTGTAGAAACTACTTTAATATCATATACATTATTATCATCATAATATTTATCAAGAGATTGCATCATATCTGGTGCAGCCATTTTTATTCCAACAAAAACTAAAACACCAAGCATACTCATCACAAGAAGTGATAAAAATCTTTTAAAAGAACTTTTTATTTCTCTAATACTACTTGTATTAATTCTATCTTTTTTCATTATTACCACTCTATTTCATCTATACTTTTTGGTTTCTTATTGATGATAATTTCGCTTGCACTACCATTTTTAAATTTTATTACCTTATCAGCCATTGGTGCTATTGCAGCATTATGTGTAATAATTATAACGGTCATTTTCTCTTTTCTAGCAGTTTCTTCTAACAATTTTAATATTTGCTTACCTGTTTTATAATCAAGTGCACCTGTTGGTTCATCACATAAAAGTAGCTTAGGATTTTTTGCTATTGCACGAGCTATCGCAACTCTTTGTTGTTCTCCTCCTGATAATTGAGAAGGAAAGTTATCCATTCTTTTTTTAAGACCAACTTTATTTAATATTGTTTTAGGATTTAAATGATCTTTACATAATTGCACAGCAAGTTCGACATTTTCTAAAGCTGTTAAGTTTTGTACTAAGTTATAAAATTGAAACACAAATCCTATATCATTTCTTCTATATAAAATAAGTTCCTTATCACTATAATTTGTTATTTCTTTATTATCTACTAATACTTTTCCACTAGTAGCTGAATCCATACCACCTAATATATTTAAACAAGTGGTTTTACCAGCTCCAGATGGTCCAAGTATTACAACTAGCTCTCCCTTATTTATTTCAAATGAAGCTTTATTAAGTGCTTTTATTTCAACTTCACCCATGTTATAAATTTTATCAACATTCTTAAATTCTATATATGCCATAATACCCACCTCTTAGTGTTATATTATATAACAATTATAAAAAAATAGCACTACCTTTTTTATACTCTTATATAAATAATATACTTTTGTATAATAAAGTATAAAAACTAAGAGAATATAATTATTCATAATAATTTTGAATAAATCTATATACGATTTTTTGATCTATTACAGATGCTTCATCATCATATAAATTATACTGTTTTATGCCATTATTATTAGCATAATTTGATACTACTTTAATAGATACGTAAGCAATTTTATTAATGTATGAAAATTCTCCTACACAAGCTGACTCACAATCTACTGCACCAGCATTATAACTTGATCTTATACTGTTAGCGAGACTATTATTTGATACATACATATCTGATGAAGTTATAATATCATTAGAATAATTTACCATACACTTCATGCATGCCTCATTTGCACATAATACTAAATCATCATTTGCCTTATAAAGAGAGTTATCTAATAGTGGTATCATTGCCTCTTTATATCCATTAGGCATAAAATCAACATCAAATTGAAGTGTATTATTAGGTATTATGCAGCTAAATATATCATTATTATTACTAATACTACCTGCTGTTCCAACAGATACTAAAACCCTAATATCATAATTACAGAGCAAATACATTAAACTACTACCAATATTAATTTTTCCATAACCAGTTGTTACTATTAAAAACTCATGATTCTTATAATCACATTTATAAACAGTTATACAATTTTTTGAATATTCCTTTTTATAATTAAACTTATCTAACAAATTAGATACATATTTTTTTTCTGATGCAACTAGTGCTAACACTTTAACACCTCCATATTAAAATATATTGTTTTATATTAAATTTATTTACATAAAATATTTTGAAAGGACTGGTTTTATGGCTTATAAAATTGCTATTGATGCCTCTAAAGGTGGCTCTAGTATTGGTGCTAATTCAAATGGTATAATTGAAAAAGATCTTACTTTATTAATTTCAAAATATATTAGTAATAGATTAAGTGAACTTGGTATAGAAAATTTCTTAGTAAGGGATAATGACACAACTTTATCTGATGAACAAAGAGCAAATATAATTAAAAATAAATATGGTGATAAAAACAATGTTATAGTTATTTCAAATAGAATTAATACAGGTGGTTATAATGGTGCTGAAATAATGTATGCTCTAAGAAATAATAGCAAACTTTCTTCATTAATTACCGATAACTTAAAAGATGCTGGGCAAACAGTATTAAAATATTACCAATTAAGAAATAGCTTTGACACATCACAAGATGACGACTATTTAATAAACAATACAAAAAATAATCAAACTTTAGCTATCTATTATGGATATGCTGATAACTTAAGTGATGCTAATTTTCTAAAAAATAATTATGAAAAACTAGCTGAAGCAGTTGTTAAATCAATTGCTAATTATGCTAACGTACCATATAATCCAGTAGATAAAGAAGGCTATTATGTTGTTAAAAAGGGAGATAGCTTGTGGCTTATTGCTAATAAATATAATACTACTGTGGAAAAGTTAAAAAAACTAAATAATTTATCAAGTAACAATTTATCTGTTGGTCAAGTACTTAAACTAACAGAATCTTCCAGTAGCAGTAGTAATAGTAATCAAATGAATAATAATATTTATACTGTAAAAAAAGGAGATACAATTTTTATGGGGAATAATGAGTAGTGATTTAATTATTAGAGTGTTCGTAGTATAAATAATATTACAAAAAAGTTAAGAAATATAGAAATATCTTCTATTTCGTGGTATAATAGCGTACCAAAAAGGAGGATTATATGGCTTTTAACGCATTAGAATATTTAAGAGATGGTAAAGTTGATTTTGTTTTTCGTAGTACACCATATGATTATAAACACTTAATTGAAAATGTTAGAAAAGCACCAAATAGAATAGAAATAATCAAAGGATTTCTTCCTAAATTAAAAGAAGATTTACCATCTTTTTGTTTTGCTGTTATCTCTGACATTCCTGAATTTGCAGATGATGCATATGAATTGTTAGATATTAGGAATGTAACATCTGAAATGTTAAATAACTTATTGAATAATTCTCCTTTAGGTCTTAAAATATTATATGAAAACTTTAATACATTTTTATATCCTAATGGAGATACACAGTATTTTGATTGTATTGTCAAATATGCATTTGATAGTAACAATAGAGAATTAATTCATAAATTATCAAGATACTCAGATCTTCATATTCGTTATTTATTTATGGATTATTTAATTAAGAATCATCCAGAAGATATAGATACAATATATGATGATATTACTAAATATACAACTTCAGTTACTTATGAACCATATGAACAATTAACTTTTTTACCACGACTAATGAATCCAGATGATATATCTAAATTAGCAGTTTTATTATTAACTAATAATAGGGATAAAGATTATAAAAAGTTAAAAGAATTTATTATAAGTGAATATAAATATAATTATTTAGCATCAGAATTATTAGCAGATAAATGGATTGTCGATTCTGATTCACATAGATTACTAAATGATCCAAATAAAGAGATAAGAGAAAGAGTATTTAATGAAGATGCAGATGCATTATTTAATTCATCTGCTGATTATCGCTATTCAATTTATTTGAGACATAAAGCAAAAATAAGCCAAGAATTATTAAATGAGTTTGCTCATCGTATAAGATATTTTCTTGAAAAAGATAAAAGTCAAGAATTAGAATCTATATATCGTTGTGGTCTCGGAAGGTTACTTGAGGAATGGACTGAAAAATACATGGAATTAAGTAATAGTAAAGAATATGGCTTTGTAGGTGCTGGAACAACTTGTGACTGCTATAGAATAGGAGATTATGTTATTAAACTAGTAGAAACAAAATGGTCATATGAAGATGTTATATGTCCTAATTTATACTTAATTGCTAAAAACTATGAAGAAATATATATAAGAAATAATAAAGGTATTGTTGATGGTGGATTAGAAGTTCAAAAATATTTAACGAGAAGAGCAGATGATATAGATCCTAAATACTTTAGATACTTTGATTTAGCATTAGATAGACTAGGTTACAGAAGAACAGATACTCTAACTAAAGGAATATGTGGGGAAAATACTATGTTGTTAGATACATATCGTGATGCCGATTGCCCGAATCCTGAAAAAGTACCAGTTTGGTTTAGACAGTATCCTTTAGTATTAATTGACAGAGATAGAATATATCCTAAAGATAAAATATATATAAAACAGTTAAATAGTAGATATTAAAACAAGTAAAAAAATCATCCTATAAAATTTAATGAGAATTAGAAAATAGGATGATTTTTTTTGATTTTAAAACCTTACAATATAAAGACTTATTTAATAACCATCCTTTATATGCACCTACGAAGTAGGGTGAATTTCGTAAGTACGAAATAAGAATGGCACATATAGAAATCCTTATTTTATAAGGAATTGATAGGTATCGTTGTGCCATCTTCTTATCCTGCTATTCCATAATTTGATTAATTATCAATGCTTTTAGGATGATAGATAAAACTTTCTATACTTTATGACTTGACTATTCTTTTTTGTGGAGGTAACATGCATCATGCAAAGGAGATGATGCGTATGAGAAGATTTAATTTATATTTGCCAGAGGAGTTATTTGAACGAATTAAATTACTTGCAAAATTCTATAATATTTCTATAACTAAATTAATGGTAGAGCTACTAGAAATTGGATATATAGATATGTTAGATACAAGAAAAATAAATAATTTGTAAAAACGAAAGGATTAGGTGATGAATATGAAGATAATAATTTTTAAATTAATGGAGGTTTATGATAGTAAGTAATATTGTTAAGTATGTTATAGACATACAAAATAATATTACTAAAACAAAATTTAAAGCCATAGAATTAATTGGAGGTATCAAACTCTATGGTTAAATACAAGGTTAATTTAATGTTTAAAGATACTTCTAAATCTTTAAATGAAATAATAACTGAGGTATTAAAAATAGAATTACAGAAAAAGTTAAAAATGACTTGCAATTATTTAGATAGAGAGCTACCATGTAATGATACTCATTATTCCCAAGTAGAAGGGAGTAGTAATTAATGGTAGGGAATAGTAATTTTAAAGTAGGACTTTATATAAGATTATCAAGAGATGATGGAAATGTAGAATCTGATAGTATTGTTAGTCAAAGAAGTTTACTTAATCAGTATGTTAAAGAAAACAATTATTGTGTAGTAGATGAGTATGTAGATGATGGATTTTCTGGAACTAATTTTGATAGGCCATCATTCAAAAGAATGATGAAAGACATAGAATTAGGTAAAATTAATATGATTATCACCAAGGATATGTCTAGATTAGGTAGAGATTATATAGGTACAGGAGAATTAATAGAAAAGTATTTTCCAAATAATAATATTAGGTATATTGCTATTAATGATGGCATAGATACTTTTATAGATAATACCAACAATGATATTGCACCTTTTAAAGCCATAATGAATGATATGTATGCTAAAGATATTTCTAAAAAAATTAAAAGTAGTTTACATTCAAGAATGAAAGATGGTTTATATGTATCAGGTAGATGTCCATTTGGATATATGAAAGACCCAACTAATAAAAATCACTTAGTACTAAATGAGGAACAAGCAGAAGTAGTTAAATTAATATTTAATTTAGCACTTAAAGGTAATACATATCATTATATCGCACAATACTTAACTAAAAGAAAAATTAAAACCCCAGCGTCTTACTACAACTAT
>JALEND010000007.1 GCA_022768045.1 Mycoplasmatota bacterium
TTTTTATGTTAATCTTATAATTAGAGTAGTAAATAGTAGTGGAGGAATTATGAATCTTATTTTACCAATTTATTCTATATTTTTACTTATTATTTTGAATTTTGCCTTTTTTACAAAAAAAAGATTGAAGAGTGATGAAACAAAGACATATTCTATTCTTGTTATTTTAAGCACTTTTAATATTATTTTTAATACAATTGGAATTTCATTAGGATATTTTGATGGTATTTCAGATTTTTTATATGCTTTGAATCATTTTGATTTGCCACTTTATTTTTGGTGGTCTTCAATGATGTATATATATTTATTATATGTTTATATGAATACTAATCAAAAGAGAAAATCATATTTTAAAATAAAAAAAGTTATTATAACTATAAATGTACTTATCACTATTATTACAATATTTTTACCATTTGAAGTTGTAATAACAAAAAAGGCTGGTTATGCAATCGGAACTTGTGTAAATTTGGTATATTTAGTTTCTGGAATTTACTTGATATTATCTTTTGTTACTTCTATTTTGTTAATTACTAAGAAACAATTTAAAAAAATAATACCATTATTTTCTCTAATAATTTTAGGTATGATAGCAGCGGTAATTCAAAAGAGTATACCATCGTTGATAATTATTCCATCAGTGGCAGTTCTAGTTGAATTTATTATGTATTTTACAATAGAAAATCCTGATCTAAAGATGGTAAATGAATTATTAAGAAATAAAGAGTTAGTTGAAAAACAAATGGAAGATAAATCTAGGTTTTTATTTGAAGTAACAGAAGATATTAAAGTACCAGCAAAAAATATTTTAATGTTGTCTGATAACTTTTATAACTTTTATGAAAAAGATCAAAAAGATGCTATAAAAATCATTAGAAGTAATGCAAATTCAGTTTTATTTAAAATAAATAATGTGTTAGATATATCTTCAATGGATGCAAGTAAGATTAAGATATTTAACAACGAGTATAACGTTTATACTTTATTTGAAACGATAGAGAGTATTGCAAAAACTTTAAATAAAAATGAAAATGTGACATTAAAATTCGATATAAATTCTAATATACCGGATATGTTATATGGGGATGACGTAAGATTAAAACAAATTTTAATATCAGTTTTAACTAATAGTATAAATAACACTAAAACTGGATTTATAAATGTGAGTTTAAGTTCAATAGTAAGATATGATGTTGCAAGGTTAATTATAAACATAGAAGATTCCGGATGCGGAATGAGTATAGATAAAGTAAATAAAATTTTAGATGATAATAGAGAGCTTTCTAATGAAGAAGTTGCGAAACTAGATAAACTTGATATGGATTTAGTAGCAACCATCAAGTCCATAAAATTATTAGGAGGAAGCTTTAACATCAGAAGCGAAGAAAATAAAGGATCAACCTTTACTATTGTAATAGATCAAAAATGTGATATAAAAGAAAAAACAGATATAATGAAGGATATAGAAAACTATTCATCTGATGTATTTGGTAGAAAAAGAGTGCTTATAGTTGATGATGATAAAGAAGAATTGTTTAAAATTTCTGATATATTATCAAAATATAACGTTGATATTAATACTACTATGAGTGGTGAAGATTGTATTTATAAAATAAAATCAGGAGAAATTTACAACTTGATAATAATAGATGATGAGCTTAAAAATGAATCCGCATTAGGAACTTTGCAAGAGTTAAAAAAGAATAAGAAATTTAATTCTAAGGTTATTGTTATGCTAGGTGATGGAAAAAAACATTTAAAAAGTCATTATATAGAAGATGGATTTACAGATGTAATAATAAAAGAAAACTTAACGGATGAATTAAAAGAAAAAATAGAATCAAATTTATAAACAATTATTTTAAATAATATATGATGAAAAGGAAAAATAATGAAAGATATTAAAGTAAATGATGAAAATGGAAAATTTAGATTGAGAGTAAGTGGAATAATATTAAAGAACAATAAAATCTTAGTACATGAAACTCAAAAATTTAAAGGATACTGTTTACCAGGTGGTCATGTTGAAGTAGGAGAAAGTACAAAACAAGCTATATTAAGAGAAATGAAAGAGGAACTAAATATAGATGTAAAAATAATTGATTTATTTTGTATTAATGAAAATATTTATGATACTGAAGGAATAACTAATCAAGAAATTAATTATTATTATAAGTTAGAAAATTTAGATTTTTTGCCTGATCAAACTTTTAGTGTTAAAGAAATAGATAAAAGTGTAGAAAAAGAACATAAGTTTGTGTGGATAGATATTAATGATTTATGTGATAAAAATTTTAAACCAAATCATATGTCTAAAATAATTATGGAGAATTTTGATTCTAAAAATAATATAATCTTATCTGATAATAGAGAATTTTATTTAAGTAGTATCTAAAGTAAAATTTTAAATTATTAGGACTTGAATTTAAAAAAAAATTATAATATACTATTAATTGTTAAAACGTTGATGAAGAGTATTAGCTTAATTAGTTTTTTAAAGAGAGTCTATGTAGGGTGTAAATAGATAAAAATATTTAAGTGAACTAGCTTCGGAGTTATTATGTGAAATTATAGTAACATAGTACGGTTTACCTCGTTATTGGTATTTAAGTGTATACATACTTTGTATAAATTAAGGTGGTACCGCGGTTATTAATCGTCCTTTTATTTAAGGATGATTTTTTTATTATAAAAGAGGTGATGTTTATGTATGAAATAGCTAAGTATTTATTAGAGTTTGTTATTGTATTTCTAATAGTTTATGTATCATATTATTTACTTAACTTAAAAAAATTAAAGAAGTATAATAGAGATAAAGCACCTGTTGGTATTAAGTATTTAGTTAATAAGTATAATATTGATATTGTTAAGATAGGTTATAAGAGAGTATTTAAAAAGCTCCTCTTTTGTGACTCATTAATTATTTCTTTATTATTTATAATTACCATATTTATAGATAATATTTATTTAAGATTATTAGTAGCATTTATACTTAGTATTCCTCTTTTTGTAGGGGTTTATCATTTAGTTGCTATGTATTATAAGAAGGAGAGTGAAATATAATGGAATATAATGTAAAAGAAATAGAGAAAAAATGGCAAAAGTATTGGTTAGATAATAAGAGTTTTAAAGCTGTAACAGGAGATAAGACAAAAAAACCATATTATGTATTAGTTGAGTTTCCTTATCCATCAGGTTCAGGATTACATGTAGGGCACGTTAGAAGTTATACTGCACAAGATGCGATTGCTAGAATGAAAAGAATGCAAGGATATAATGTTTTATATCCAATGGGGTTTGATGCTTTTGGTGCACCAGCAGAACAATATGCAATAAAAAATCATATTCATCCAAGAGATGCAGTTAAGGAAAATATAAAAACATTTAAGGGTCAAATGTTAGACTTAGGTTTTTCATTTGATTGGGAGAGAGAGTTTTCTACAACTGATCCAGAGTAGTATAAATGGACACAGTGGCAATTTTTACAATTTTATAAACATAACATGGCTTATAAAGATACTATACCAGTTAATTGGTGTCCTAATTGTAAAACTGTATTATCAAATGAAGATGCTGCAGGTGGTGTTTGTGAAAGATGTGGAACTGTAGTAGAGCAAAAAGAAAAAAGTCAATGGATGCTTAAGATGAGTAGTTATGCAGAAGACTTACTTAAAGGACTTGATGACACTAATTTTGCTGAGAGAGTTAAATTGGGTCAAATAAACTGGATAGGTAAATCAACTGGAGTAGAAGTTGATGTTGACATAGTAGGTGGAGGCAAGTTTTCAATATTTACTACATGTATAGAAACTATTTATGGTATTACATTCTTTGTAATTGCACCAGATGGTAAGTTAATTAAAGAGTTAATGCCTAGGGTAGAAAATAAAGAAGAAGTAGAAGCTTATATTAAGGAAACAGCATTAAAATCTAATATGGATAGAACAGAACTTAACAAGGGTAAGAGTGGATGCTTAGTAAAAGGTATAAAGGCAATTAATCCTGTTACTAAAGAGGAAGTTCCAATATACTTAGGTGACTTTGTATTAGGTTCATATGGTACAGGAGCAGTTATGGCAGTACCAACACATGATCAAAGGGATTTTGAGTATGCTAAGGAACATAATATACCAATGGTTCAAGTTATTGATGGACAAGATACATCAGAGCATGCATTTGAAAAAGGTGATTATTTAGGTAAAGGTTGCAAACTTATTAACTCTGCTGAATTTACTGGTATGACAGTTGAAGAAGCTAAAAAAGCTATTACTGATAAATTAGTAAAAGATGGAATTGGAAGAAAAGTTAATAATTATAAAATGAGGGACTGGATATTTTCTAGACAAAGATTCTGGGGAGAACCAATTCCAATGATTAATTGTCCTAAATGTGGATGGGTTCCAATGAACGAGGAAGATTTACCTCTTTTATTACCAGATATAGCAGAATATGAGCCAACTGATAATGGAGAAAGTCCTCTTGCAAAAATAGATTCATGGGTAAATTGTAAATGTCCTAAATGTGGTCATGATGCTAAAAGAGAAACTGATACTATGCCACAATGGGCTGGTTCTTCATGGTATTTCTTAAGATTTATGGATCCTCATAATGATAAGGAATTTGCATCTATGGATGCTATGAAATACTGGAATAAAGTTGATTGGTATAATGGTGGTATGGAACATACTGCAAGACACTTACTTTATGCAAGATTTTGGGTACAATTTTTGTATAACATTGGTTTAGTACCTCATAAAGAAATGATTTGGACACGTGTATCTCATGGTATGGTACTTGGTTCTGATAATCAAAAAATGAGTAAGAGTAAGGGTAATGTAATTAATCCAGATGATATAATAAAAGAGTATGGTGCAGATACATTAAGAATTTATGAAATGTTTATGGGAGATTATAGACAAGATGCACCTTGGTCTACTGATTCTTTAAAGGGATGCAGAAGATTTATAGATAAAGTAATTAGATTATATGATAAGGTAAATGATGAAAAAGGATATACTAAGGATTTAGAAGTATTACAAAATAAAACTATTAAGGCAGTTGAAACAGACTTATCAAGAATGGGTTATAATACTTATGTATCATCACTTATGATTTTAGCTAATGCATATGATAATAAAGAATCTATTACAAAGGAAGATTATAGATTACTTCTTATGTTAATGAATCCTTCAGCACCTCATATAACAGAGGAGTTAAATGAAAAATTAGGCTATAAACCTATATGTGAATCTTCATGGCCAAAGTATGATGAGTCAAAACTTATAGAAACTGAATTTAATATCGCTGTTCAGGTAAATGGTAAATTAAGAGGAACTATAACTATTAATGTAAATGATACAGAAGATGCTATAAAAGAAAAGGCATTAAATAATGAAAATGTAAAAAAACATACTGAGGGTAAAGAAATAGTTAAGATAATAGTTATTAAAAATAAAATAGTTAATGTGGTTGTAAAAAATGCAAATTAAAAAAAGTTTTAATAAAGAATCAAGAGTTGCAATACTTGCAATATGTATTAGTTTTTCTGTAGTAAGTGCTGTTATGTTTTTGTTTTATAGTGTGTTGAAAAATATAGATCCTTACTCATTTTCAGAATTTAATCCAAATTATTTTATCCGTTTGCTCATTATTTTAACAATAATTTCTATTTTTCAGCTTCTTTATGTTTTAGAATTAAATAAGCTTTTTTATAAACAAATATATAGTATAAAAAAAGAAATTATATATACTATAATAGCAATAGTAATAGATTTATTATTTTTAACTTTATTTGGTTTTTCTAAGGAAATATTTTTAGTTAATTTAAGTTTAATGATCTCTATTGTTATAAATGTTTTAAACTTAGTTGAAAGTATTAAATTAAAAAAATATCGATGAAACAAAATAGTTAATGTGGTTGTAAAAGGATAGTTTTTGACTTTCTTATAAAGCATAATGTTAAAATAATGGTAAAACAAAGTAAGAATTAATCTTATTTTGTTTTATTTTGTAATAAAAAATGTTATAATATGTAAGAAAGATTTATCCATAATAGAAATAGGTGATTAACTTGAATATAAACGGACAATATATAAATTATTTAGACTATGGAGATAAGAATAAAGATGCAATAGTGCTTCTTCATGGTTGGGGTCAAAATATAGAAATGATGCAAATGCTTGGAGAACCATTTAAAAATGATCATAGAATAATAATTGTTGATTTTCCAGGATTTGGACAAAGTCCAGAACCAAAAGAGGTTATGAATGTAGATGGTTATACTTCTTTGATAGAAAAATTATTAAAGAAGCTAAATGTTACTAAGCCAATATTAGTTGGTCATTCATTTGGGGGAAGGGTATCTGTTAAATATGCTTCAAGAAATGATGTTAAAAAAGTAATTCTTTTATCTCCTGCATTAAGGGGTCATGATAAAAAAGGATTAAAAACAAAGATACTTAAATTATTAAAGAAAGTGCCAGGTATTAATAAATTAGAAGGTTGGGCTAAAAATCATATTGGTTCAAGAGATTATAAAGCAGCAAGTCCAGTTATGAAACAGGTACTTGTTGAAACTGTTAATGAAGATTTAAGTAATGACGCTAAAAAGATAAAAGCTCCTGTAATATTAATATATGGTGATATGGATAGTGAAGTACCGGAAGAAGATACTAAGGAGTATGAAAGGTTAATACCAGATTGTGGTTTAATACTTTATGAAGGATGTACACATTATGCATACTTAGAAAGATTAAATCAAACGGTAAATATAATTAGAAATTTTATAAAGTAAGGATGTGTATATAATGTTTTACATAAGTTTAATACCATTTATGATTTTGTTAATCTATGATTTAAAAAAGTCACTTCACATGGCACAACAAAATTTATATAATGATGATAAAAGGTTTTTAAAGTGGACTATAAAAGATATAAAGAGTTTTAAGACACCTCTTAAGTGTTCTGTTGTAGTATTAATTACTCTTATATTATTAGTTTTATTTAAATTAGAATCTAACATAATTACAAAGGTATATTTCTTTGTAGTATGTTTAATTATTTTGATGTTAAAAATAAAAGAAAACAGAAATGTTGATACTAAGATAAAATTAAAGGTTACTGCAAGGGTTAAAAGATTAATAGTAACAAATGTTATTTTATTTTTATTATTTTATTTAGGTTTATACTTTGTATGTGATGTTAACTTAAAATACTTATTATTATTTATTTATGATGTTTTATTGAATTTTGTTTTAATGATTGCAATTATTATTAATAAACCAGCTGAAAAAATGGTATATTTATCATATAAGAATAAAGCTGTTAAGAAATTAAATGATATGAAGAATTTAAAAGTAATAGGTATTACTGGTAGTTATGGTAAGACAAGTAGTAAAAATATTTTAAGCGATATACTAAATGTTAAATATAATGCTTTGCCAAGCCCTAAAAATTTTAATACACCTTATGGTCTTATTATTACAGTTAATAATCACTTAGATAAGTTTGATGATATTTTAATAGCTGAAATGGGAGCTTATAAAAGAGGAGAAATAAAAGAGTTATGTGACTTAGTAAAACCTAAGTATGGTATTTTAACTAAGATCGGTACAGCACATATTGAAATATTTGGTTCTAGAGAAAATATTCAAAAGGGTAAGTTTGAACTTATTGAAAGTCTTCCTTCTGATGGTATAGGTGTTTTAAATGGAGATGATGAGTTTCAATTAAATTATAAGCTTAAAAATGATTGCAAAATTATTTGGATTGGTATTGATAATAAAGATGTAGATGTAAGAGCTTGTGATATTAAAACATCAAATAAAGGTACTACGTTTAATGTTATATTTAAGGGTGATAATAAAAAGTATTCATTTACTACAAAGTTACTTGGTTATAACAACATATATAATATATTAGCTTCACTTGCACTTTCAAAAGAGTTTGGTCTTTCTATTGATCAAATGAAGAAAGCAGTTTTAAATGTCAGAAGTATTGAACATAGATTAGAGCTAAGAAATGCAGGTAATATTACTTATATTGATGATTCATATAATTCAAATCCAGTTGGTTCTCATATGGCTTTAAATGTTTTAAAAGATATGCCAGGACTTAGAATTGTTATGACTCCAGGTATGGTTGAACTTGGTGATAAGTCATATGAACTTAATAAGAAGTTTGGAACTTATATGAAAGATTGTGCTGATATAGTTATATTAGTAGGTGAAAAAATTACTAAGCCTATACAAGATGGTTTAAAAGAAGTAAAATTTAATGATAAAAACATACATATTGTAAAAAATACTAATGAAGCTTTTGCACTTGTTAGAAGTTTATCTAATACAAAAGAAGCTTATTGTTTAATAGAAAATGATCTACCAGACATTTATAATGAATAGGAGTTGATATTATGAAGATAAGAGTTGGAGTTTTATATGGTGGAAAAACAACAGAACATGAAGTTAGTATAATAACTGCAGTTCAAGCAATGGGATTTTTAAATCCAGATAAATATGAGGTTATTCCTATGTATTTAACTAAGGAAAACGAAATGTATACAGGAGCACCTTTAAAAGAGATGGATGTTTATAGAGAACCTGATCTTTTAAAACGTTATTGTAAAAAAGTTGTTTGTTATAATAAAGATGGTGCTTTGGTTTTACAAAATAAAAAAGGTTTATTTAAAAAGACAGTTGCTATAGTTGATATAGTTATTCCAGCAGTACATGGATATAACATGGAAGATGGTAATGTACAAGGTATGCTTGAAACATTTGGTGTACCATATACTGGAAGTGATATTTATGGTTGTACTGTAGGACAAGATAAAGTGTTCCAAAAACAAATACTTGAAAGCGAAGGAATAAGAGTTCCAAAGTATACTTGGTTTTATGATAATGAGTACTTTGAGGATGAAGCAAGTATAATAGAAAAGGTTAAAAAAATTGGATATCCAGTAATTGTTAAACCTGCAAGACAAGGTTCTAGTATTGGTATAGAAGTGGCTAAAGATGAAGAGTCTTTAAAAGAAGCTATAGAAGAAGCTATTAAATATGATGAAAAGATTCTTGTGGAAGAAGTTATTAATAATATGACTGAGCTTAACTGTAGTGTATTAGGTTCTAGTTCTTATATGGAAACTTCTGTTATTGAACAAGTAATGGGAAAAGATGAAATATTATCATTTAATGATAAATATATTGGAAATGGTGCTAAAAAAGGAGCTGGTAAGAAGGTTAGTGGATCAAAGGGCATGGTATCTGCAGATCGTATTATTCCAGCTGATATTCCAGAAAAACTAGCTAAGGAAATAGCTGAAACTTCTAAAAAAGCATTTAGAAGTTTAGGAGCTAGTGGAGTAGTTAGAATAGATTATTTATATGATAAAAAAAGCAAGAAGTATTATGTAAATGAGCTTAATACAATACCAGGTTCGTTATCATTTTACTTATGGACACCTCTTAATAAAGAATATGATGAACTTTTAGATGACATGATTAACATAGCAGTAAAAAGATATAAGAAAAAATTAAAGAAGACTACTATATTTGAATCTAATATTTTAGAAGGATTTAATGGTACAAAAGGTGTTAAAGGACTTAAGGGTAAGTTAAGATAAAAAAACGAAGAATTAATTTTCTTCGTTTTTATTATTTTCAGTTTTTTCAAAATAATCTTTACCATTTTCCATGGTTTCTATTTTCTTTTCTATTTTTTTATTTGAACAACATTTCTTTTTGTCTTTCTTTTTCATAAAAATCATCCTTTCCTTTTTTATTTTTGACAAATCTTACTTTATTATTCAAATTTTATTGACGTTTGAATCTGTAATAAATATAATATAAATTTAAATGAGGTGATTTTACTTGGAAAGTTCAAATATTAATGATTTATTAAGAAGTAAAATTTCTAATAAATTACAAGATGATACTAATAGTAATGTTATAAATATTTTCTATGAAGAAATAAAAAATGATGTAAAAGTCTCTAAAATAGTTATAGAAGTTATGTATTTAACTTCTTTATACGTAAATTCATTTTTAAGTCAAAAGTATTTAAATGAAGAAGAATTTAATTTAAATTTATCTAAGTTATTGCAATATAAATCAGTAGATGAATTTATTAATAAACTTGATTATAATACTTTTAAAATGTTATGTAATGATACTTTATATTTTAATAGCAGTAGCTATTATGCTAAAAAGAAATTTATTTTAAGTACAAAAAATTGTTATAATGATATACTTAGTATTTCTAATAATTATTTAAATGATGTTGTTTTTTATGTTAAACCTTTTACTAATAAGAATATAATAAATAAGTATAATTTAGAATATAATAAAACTAATAACTCTTTAAAAGCAGTTAATGATACTATTAAATATGTAATAAGTCTTTTAAAGGAGTTAGAGTTAGAGGATACAGATAATTATAAATTACTTGTAAATGATATTATAAGTACATATTATACATATGGTAGATACATGTTATTAAACAATAAAAAACTAAGTTTTCAAAACATTAAAATACTAGAAAATATTGATGAAAATTGGATAAATTCTTTTGAAATGTTTGATAATGAGTCTTTAAAATACATAATTAAAAATTATTTATCTTTTTTAATGTTAGATGATGATAAAAAAATGAAAATATCTGATTTTATGAATAAAAAAGATAATAAGTATTCTACTTGTTTTGATGATATTGATAATCCTAATACTAAAATAAGAAAATTTTTAAAAAGTTTATTTAATGATGTGGATTACTATAATGAAAATAAATTATTAAAAAATATTGATAATATAAAAATATTAAAAAATAGTGATCTTTTTGATTTAATAGTTGAGGTTTTATATACTGATGCAATTTATTCTGAGTTTATGAATAATTTAGGGTATTTATGTACTAGGATAGTTAATATAGAGTATGAATATATTAAGAATATGCATTCAATCAAAGAATTTAAAAATTATTTATATGAAAATGATTTAACAATGCTACGTTTTATAAAGAATTCTATAGAATTTGATGATGCTTATTTAATGGATAAAAAAGATATTTTAGGTTGTGTTGATAAAAAATCATTTGAATTATCAAATATTTACTTATTTGATAAAATATCATATGCTAAACCATTTGACATGAATGAGGTTCATTCAATTTATAAGAAAAACTTAGATTCTTTTAAAGATAAAAACTTGGTAATTATAAGATCTGCTAGTGATTTATCTATTGATTTATTAGATTTATCTTATTATGATTCTAAAAATTATAAAGATATGTTTTACAAAGTTTTAGAAATTTATTATAAGTATAATAAATATTTAATTAGTATAAATGAAGTAATTAGTTTAGAAAATTAGCTTTTGTTAAAGAAAATAGAAGAAAATTTAAATGCATTTTTTAATGCTAAAAATATTGATGATATATTATATATATTATGTTTAGATTTTTATAAGTATTTATATTCTAGTAACTTAGATAAAGATAAAATAGATATTTATTATGAGAATATGAAAAAAAGGGGCAAAGTAAAATTATTTAGTAATAAGAAAAGAGGGTCAAATCCCTAATATTCTTATATAAAAGAAAAAATCTCAAGGTAACTTGAGATTTATTTTTATATATGGCGGAGTGAGAGGGATTTGAACCCTCGCGCCAGTTGCCCAGCCTACACCCTTAGCAGGGGCGCCTCTTCAGCCTCTTGAGTATCACTCCATCTGACAAAATTAATTTTACACTATATTGTTAAAATGGTCAAGTATATAATTAAAATAAAAAAATATTAAAAATAAAATTAATATATGGTATAATAAAAATATAATAGGAGGAAGCAAAATGATATGTAGTAATTGTAATACACAAAATGTAGAAGGCAGTATGTTTTGTGCTAATTGTGGAGCACCATTAAATTCAAATAATCAGGTTAATCCAACAAATAATCAAATGCCTACAAATAATCAAATGCCTACAAATAATCAGAATATGGCTGATGTATCAAGTAATATTGATAGTAATATTAATTCAAACGTTTCAAGTGAAACTAATTTAAATACAGTAAATATGGTTGATACAAATAATAATGCAAATAATGGTGTCGTAAATGGTTTTACTAACACGGTAAATTCTACTAATAATGTAAATCAAGTAAGTGAACCAATGTTGGCTCAAAGTGTAAGTAATGTTCAAAATGATGCGCCAAATATGGCTCAAAATGATGCGCCAAATATGGCTCAAAATGATGTGCCAAATATGGATCAAAATTATCAAAATGTTAACAATAATTCATTAAATAATCAAAATGTTGTACAAGAACAAAATGGTAAAAAGAAAAATATATTACCATTTGTTATAGGTGGAATTGCAATATTATTAGTTTTAATACTTGTTATTGTATTTGTTGTAATAGCTAATCCATCTGCTATGTCAGTATTTAAGTCAAATACTAATAAATTAAGTAAGACATTATCAAATAACTTATCAGGAAAGTATAATTCTGTTACAACTAATTTAGAAGTAACACCTAAAATATCTAATACTGGTAGTAGTGATATAGAAAAAGTCATAAATAAAGTTAATTTTAAATTATCTGCAGCAACAGATTATAAGAATAAGAAATTTGATTATAAGATAGCAGCAAATTATAATAATAACAGTTTGATAAATGCAGAAGCAGTATATGATAAAGATATGTATCTTTCACTTGGAGATCTATATTCAAAATCTATAAAAGTAAGTGATGATTCTTTTTCAGATGTATTTAAAAAAACAGGTGATGAAAATACTAAAATAGTAATAGAAAAAATTACAAATGCATTTAATAAATCATTAAAAAAAGAATATTTTTCTAAGTCAAAAGAAAAAATAGATGTAAATGGAAAAAGTATTAATGCTAAAGTTTACACTATGAAAATGACAGATGATAATGTTAAAGAAATATTAAAAAGTATGACTGAAACATTGAAAAAAGATGATAAATTTATAGAAGCAGCATCAAAAGTATTTGATGAAAGCAAAAGTAGTATTAAAAATTCACTTAATCTAGAAGATTACAGTTCGAGTTTAATACCAAGTGGTAAAAATGTAAGTATATCTATATATACTAAAGGGTTATTTCATAAATTCGTTAAACTTAAATTAAGTTATGATGATTCTTCATATGAATTTACTAGCTTAGATAATGATAATTATAATTTTGTTATGAGTGAAGATGGAGTTAGTTTATCATTTGATATAAAATATTCTTATGAATATAATAAAGCTGTAAATATAGATAAAGCTTCTGATTTTGTTAGTTCTGACGATTTATCTACAAGTGATTTAACTACTATTTATAATAAATTAAAAGAAAATAAAGCTTATAAAGAACTTACAAATGATTTAGGTTATGATTTAGAAAAATTAATTGGAGCTTATACTGGTAGTGATTCTTCTGATTATGATTCAGATTCAGATTATGATTGGGACTCTGACTCAGATTCAGATTATGACTATTCAGAATACGGTTATGAGTCTTATTAATGTAAAGTTGTGTTCAGTTGAACATAACTTTTTCTTTTTTTTAGTATCTTTAAATTATAAGATGATATAATAAAAATGAAAGGTAGGTAATATAATGGAAAATGTTAAAGTATTTCAGTATGGATGTGGAAAGATGAGTGCTTATACTATGAAATATGCAATTGATAATGGTGCTAAAATAGTAGGAGCAGTAGATGTTAATCCAGAAGTTATAGGAAAAGATATTGGAGAAATAATTGGAACTGATAAAATAGGTGTTACAGTAAGTGATGCTAAAGATGCAGAGGAGTTATTAAAAACATTAAAACCTGATTGTGCAATAGTTACTACAATGAGTTTATTAAGTGATTTAGAAGATGCTCTTATTATTTGTGCTAAGGTAGGAGTTAATGCTATAACTACTTGTGAGGAAGCTTTCTTCCCAATGAATTCTAATCCTAGTTTAACAAAGAAAATTGATAGTCTTGCAAAGGAAAATAATTGTACAATTACAGGTAGTGGTTACCAAGATGCATTTTGGGGTAATTTAATTACTACAATTATGGGTGCTAGTCATAATGTTACTAAAATAAAGGGAAGTTCTTCTTATAATGTAGAAGATTATGGTATTGCACTTGCTAAAGCTCATGGAGCTGGTTTAACAAAAGAAGAATTTGAAAAGGAAATTGCTTCAAAAGATGAAATATCAGATGAAGAAAGAAATAAAATAATTGAAAGTGGTAATTATGCACCATCATATATGTGGAATGTAAATGGCTGGTTATGCGATAAATTAGGTTTAACAGTTATAAGTCAAAAACAAAAATGTGTACCTCAGTTTAATAGTTATGATATTGAATCAAGTACTCTTGGTATGACTGTAAAAGAGGGCATGGCAACTGGTATGAGTGCAGTTGTTACAACAGAAACTAAGGAAGGAATAGTAATAGAATCTGAATGTATTGGTAAGGTTTATAATAAAGATGAGTTCGATAAAAATGAGTGGACTATTTATGGAGAACCAGATACAACACTTGTTATTAATAAGCCTAATACAGTAGAACTTACTTGTGCTTCTATAGTAAATAGAATACCTGATGTAATTAATGCAGAAGCTGGTTTTATACCAACTTCACGTATGGGAGAATTAAAATATGTAAAAAAGGAATCTTAGGTTTTCTTTTTTTAATACATTATTATTTTTAATGTTTTATATGCACAGATAGGTTTTATAATTTTTCATATTATATAGTGGTGATATATATGATTTCTTTTATTAAAAATCAAATAAAAACTATAAAGAAGAGGGATCCTGCTATTAAAAGTACATTAGAAGTATTTTTATATCCATCTTTTAAAGCAAAATTTTATCATAAGATATCTAGTTTTTTTTATAAACATAAATTATATTTTTTAGCTAGATAAATATCAGAGTTTGCTAAAAGAAGAACTGGTATAGAAATACATCCAGGAGCTAAAATAGGTAAGGGTTTATTTATTGATCATGGTTTTGGCGTTGTAATAGGACAGACTGCTGTTATACATGATAATGTAACGTTATTTCATGGAGTAACTCTTGGTGCAACAGGAAATGAGAAGACTAATAAAAGGCATCCTACCGTTTTATCGGGAGCTTTTATAGGTAGTGGAGCTAAAGTGCTTGGAGATATTATAATTGGTGAAAATGCTAAAATAGGTGCTAATGCAGTTGTGTTAGAAAATGTCTTAAATAATAGAACTGTGGTAGGAATACCTGGAAGTGTAGTAAGTAAAAAGATAAAAAAATGAAATACTTTGTAGAAAAAACTTGAATTAATATTTTAGTTTGTTTATAATTATATTGACGTTTTTGCAAAAATTACATATTTTTATATATGGGCTGGATAGTAATATCCGGATTTTTTGCTTGTTTAGAAAGGATGTGGAATGTATGAGTATAACGTTAAAAGAAAAAGAGAAAGAAAAAGCTTTTTTAAAAGAAATCATTAAGGAAATCAAAAGTCAGCTTGATTTTTTGGGAAAAGAAATTCATATTAAAAATGAACAAATTAATGAATTTAAGAAATTCTTATGGGAAGAGAAGGCAAGCGTAGATAAAGTTGAAATGCAAACTTCATTAATGGCATCTGAAATGGAAGCTAATTTTATGTTAATGAAGATGGAGTATTATAAAAAGTTATTTAAAATAGAAAATAGTCCATACTTTGGAAGAATTGATTTTAAAGAAAATGATGAAGTAAATAAAATTTATATTGGTATAACTCATTTATCTAAGGATCTAGAAAATTTAATTTATGACTGGAGAAGTCCTATTGCTAGTATGTTTTATGATTATGGAATTGGAAAAGCTAAATATGAAGCTCTTGATGGGGAAATTAGCGGTGAGATTCTTTTAAGAAGACAATATAATATTGAAAATAAAAAGCTAATTAGAATTTTTGATAATGATTTAAATGTAGTAGATGAATGTCTTCAAGATGTGTTATCTGAAAAGTCTTCAGAAAAGATGAAAAACATAGTTAACACAATTCAAGAAGAACAAAATAAAGTTATTAGAAATATTAGAGATAAAAACCTAATAGTGCAAGGAATAGCTGGTAGTGGAAAGACTTCAGTTGCTCTTCATAGAATTGCGTTTTTACTATATAAAATAAAAAATTTAAAATCATCTAACGTATTAATTTTTTCACCTAATAACGTTTTTTCTGAATACATTTCAAATGTACTTCCAGAATTAGGAGAAGAAAATGCTTTAGAAACAACTTTTCACGATTTTGCAAAAGTATATATAAAAGAATTTAAAAACGTGGAATCTTTTACTGATTTCATTGGAAAGTATTATAAAAATAATGAAAATAATGAGAAATTAACAAGGTTTAAATTATCTAATAGAATGATAGATGTTATAGAAAAGTATGCTAGTAAGTTAGAAAACAATATAAAAATAGTAAATGATTTAGATGCAAAGTTTGAGGTAATTGATAAAGATTATTTAAATTATTTATTAAAAGATAGGTTTAGCAAATTGCCTTTATATCAAAGAATAGATAAAATTGCAGAGCATATATGTAATAAACTAGGAGTTAAGTATAAAGAAAAAAGAGGCTTTATAAAACAAATAAATGATTCATTTAATATTAAAAAAGATTATAAAAAATTTTATAGTAACTTATTTTTAAGTGATGAATTTATAAATGTTTATGGTAATAGTGAAATAGTTAAATTATCAAATAAGGAAATAAGTTATCCTGATGCATTATGCTTTATATATTTAAAGGGTTTATTAGAAGGTTTTCCTTATAATGGTTTAATTAAACAAGTCGTAATAGATGAAGCACAAGATTATAATGAAATGCAATATATAATTTTAAGTAAGATATTTAAAAGGGCTTCATTTACCATATTAGGTGATGTTAATCAAACTATTAATCCATATCAAAAATATGAAAGTATGAAGGTGTTAACTAATATATTAAATGATAATAGTAGGTATTTAGAGTTAAATAAGACATATAGATCATCTAGTGAAATAATTGAGTATACGAATAAGATACTTAATTTAAAACATGTTAGTGCTATGAGAAGAAGAAATAATACTCCTGTTATATTTAGGGATAATGATAAATTACTTTTAGATGATATTAAGAATATGAAAAGAAAGTATTCTTCAGTTGCTATTATAACAAAAGATGATAGTGAAGCAGCTAATCTTTATAATGAATTAAAAGAAGAATTACCTGATATAACTCTTATGAATTCTAATAGTATTTTTAATAAAGATTTTGTTATAATACCTAGTTATTTATCAAAGGGACTTGAGTTTGATAGTGTTATTTCATATAGTAAAAAGCCATATAATGAAACTGAAAAAAACTTATATTATGTTGTATTAACTAGAGCACAACATGAACTTATAATTTATAGTAAAGTAACATTTTAAATATGTTAAATTTATCTAAAAGATGGTATAATGTAATTAATAGGGAGGCTAATTATGGTTATTGGTAAGTTATTAGTTACATTTTTAATGCTTATACTATTTATATTATTTATTATATTTAGTATTTGTGATGATGCTAAAAAGGAGGATAAAACAATTAGAATTATACTTAATTTTGGTATATTCTTAGTTTTAACGTCATCAGTTATTTTTACAACTTCATCTTGGGAGTCATTATCAGTTGGTTTTAAAGAAATATTTTTAGTTGTACAAACTTTGCTGTTCTTCATTTTTGGAATAGTATTAAGATACTTATTTAAGATTAAAAAAACAGGGGATTCATTAATATTTGTTGGTAGTATATTATTTAATATTACATATGTTTTTATATTATATAGTAGTTTTGCTAATAATTATTTTATTTTAAGAAAGTTTATATACTTATATTTAGCACTTTTATTAGTATTAGATGCTCTCTTATCAAGTTTAATTATGATTGTAAATAAGAGTAAAAATTACTTATACATATTATTATCAACTATATTAATACCATTTTTTATAAGTATGTTCTTATGTGAAAATGTTTTATTTTCTTTGATAATGGTGTCAGTTTTTTTACTTATTTTAAACATATTTAAGAAGTTATTTAAAAATAAAAATATATTTGATACAGTTAACTTAATTGGATGCCTTTTATCGTTTATTTTACTTCTTTTTAGTTTATTAAGCTATTTAATTAAACCATCTACTTTATTCTTAGGAAGAATATCTATTTTGATACTTTTTGTATCTGTTGTAGCTAACATGACTTTATATCTAAAAAGTAAAGATATAGGTACAAATATAATGATATTAATCTATGACTTATTTTCTGTTATATTAGTATCTAGTATATCAAATAGTATTACTTTTTCTTTACTTGTTATTGCTATATCATCTGTTTTGTTTTTTGCATTATATTATTTTTCAAAACAAAAAACTATTTATATACCAGCTGTTGTAATTTCTTATTTGCTTGCTTTATCTTCAATGATAGTAGCATGTTTTATGAAGGATTATATAATTTTAGCGCCTTTTATATCACTAATATTCTTACTTATGAATTATTTTAATTCATTTAATGAAAAGAGTTTAAAAGCTCTTGATAATACGTTTAGAGTATTATTTGTGATGATGTTTGTTATATCAATTGTAATTCAACCTATGATTTTAAAATATCTAAATATAAGTATTGTAATGATTATAATAACTTATTTATTCTTAATATTATATATTGTTTCTTCTATTACAAAGAAAAGCTCTAAAACAGTATATGAAGTGTTATTATTAATTTCGCTTTTTATAGCTCCTTTAGCTGCTAAAAACATTGTATACTTAGTTATAATGTTACTATCTCATGTTATAAGTTATACATATATGATGATAAATAAAAATGAGGAAAATAAGATTGTTAAGTTCTTAGTTTTTGCAAGTTTTATGATGTATTTATTAACTTATCAACATAAAATTTATTATTATTTAGTAGCCTTAGTAATATGTGTTTTATTAAAGATATTAAATAAGGAAAAAGAAGGGGACGTATATTTACTTTGTTCTTATATACCTATGTGGCTTTTAATATCCTTTATACCTGATTTTTCTGGTATGGACCATAATTATATTAAACCAATTTTAAGTGTATTTTTAGTTATGTTCCCAATTGAAGTATTTATTAGAAGATTAATTAAAATACCTAACTTTTTAATTAACTTAACTGAAACTATTTTGCTTACATTAATGTTTATACCATTTATATTTGAGCTAAATATATATGTAGCTCTTACACTTGGAATAATTAGTGCATTAATATTTATACTTGGATTTATATTTAAACAAGAAAATTTAATATATATAGGTTTCATATTCTCAGTACTAATTATACTTATTCAAACATTTTACTTATGGAAAGAATTACCATGGTGGGTATATATATTAGTTCTTGGTATAATATTAATAGTAGTAGCATTTATAAAAGAAATAAATAAAAATAATAAAGATTCCTAAAAAGGAGTCTTTTTATTTGCTTTTTTAAGGTTTATTTAGTACACTTGTATAAGTGAGGTGATTATATGTTAATTGTATCAAACGTTTCATTATCTTTTGGTAAAAGAACTTTGTTTAAAGATGTTAATTTAAAATTTACACCTGGTAACTGTTATGGTGTAATAGGTGCAAATGGAGCGGGTAAATCTACCTTCTTAAAGTTATTATCAAAAGAACTTGATACAACTACTGGTGAAATTGTTTTAACAGATAAAGAAAGAATGTCTGTATTAAGACAGGATCATAATGCGTTTGATGATAAAACTGTTTTAGAAACAGTAATAATGGGTAATAAAAAGTTATATGACATAATGAAGGAAAAGGAAGAAATATATTCTAAACCAGATTTTACTGATGAAGATGGTTTAAGAGTAGGAGAGTTAGAGGCTTTATTTGCTGAAATGGATGGTTGGCAAGCTGAAAGTGATGCTGAAATACTTCTTTCAGGTATTGGATTAGATAGAATATATTTTCAAGATGTTATGGCTAACTTATCTGGTGAAGACAAGGTAAAGGTTCTTCTTGCTCAAAGCCTGTTTGGTAATCCAGATATATTAATACTTGATGAACCAACTAACTATCTTGATATAAATGCTAAGATTTGGCTTGAAAACTTCCTATTAGATTTTAAAAATACGGTAATAGTAGTATCACATGATAGACACTTTTTAAATAAAGTATGTACTCATATATTAGATATTGACTATGGTAAAATTAAACAGTATGTTGGTAATTATGATTTTTGGTTAGAATCAAGTGAGTTAATACAAAAGCAAATGCGTGATTCTAATAAAAAGAAAGAAGATAAGATAAAAGAGTTACAAGAATTTATTAGAAGATTTAGTGCTAATGCTTCAAAGTCTAAACAAGCTACTTCTAGAAAGAAATTATTAGAGAAAATAGAACTAGATGATTTAGCTCAGTCTTCTAGAAAGTATCCATATATAAATTTTGATATAGATAGAGAACTTGGAAAAAATGTTTTAGAATTAAAAAACATATCAAAAACAATTGATGGAGAAGTTGTTTTAAAAAACTTGAACCTTACTATTAATAATGGAGATAAGGTTGCTTTTGTTGGTAAAAATGAGCGTGCTAAAACAACTTTATTTAATATAATAACAGGAAAAGAAAAGCCAGATAGTGGTGAAGTTGTATGGGGTGTTACTGCATCATACTCATATTTTCCAAAGGATCATGCTGAGTTTTTTAATGAAGATACTGATCTTGTTGAATTTTTAAGACCTTATTCAAAGGAAAAAGAAGACTCATACTTACGCGGATTTTTAGGTAGAATGTTATTTTCCGGAGAAGAAGCGCTAAAGAAGGTAAGTGTTTTATCTGGTGGTGAAAAGGTAAGACTTATGTTTTCAAGAATGATGCTTAAATGTGCTAATGTGATTATTTTAGATGAACCAACTAACCACTTAGATATAGAATCAATAACATCTTTAAATAAAGGAATGAAAGCTTTTAAAGGTGTAGTATTATTCTCATCTTATGACTATGAGTTAATTAATAGTGTTGCAAATAGAATTATTGAATTTAAAGAAGATGGAAAATACATTGATAAAATGACTACATATGATGAATATTTAGGAAGAGAGTAAGATTATTAAAAAATCTTGCTTTTTTTCATAAAATGATTATAATAGTAGCCATAAATTGGATACTTATCCTAAGAGGGGGAATTATTTATGAAAAAACTATTAACATTTATACCACTTGGTATAGGTATTAGTTCTGCAATTATATATGTTTTTAATGTAATATCATTTAAAGCAATTAATAATACAATTGCCATGAGTAATATATTATATAATTTAAAAGCTTATTTATATATATCAGTTGTAGGTTTTGTTTTATATGGTTTAATTAAATTAATATTTTTTATAAACGAAAGAAATACTTCAAATAATATAAGTTGTGATGTAGCTGATAAAAAAGAAGAAGTTATTAAAGAAGATGAAACAGAAGAAAATAAAATAGAAAAAGAAAGTATAGAAGATAATACAATTAAAAATTTAAATGAGGTTTATACACCAAATTATGATTATGTACCACTTTATAAAAAAGAGGATAAAGTTAATAATGATATTCCAGCTTATGAACCTTTTGAAGTAGAAGATAATTTAAATAAGAATAATAGTGTGGTTAAAACAGAAGTTAAGAATGAAGAAAAGGTAAGTGTATTTAAGAAATACTGTACTAATTGTGGTGCTTTAATAGACGGACATGATAAATACTGTGGTAGCTGCGGATATGACTTATATAATCAAAAAAAGAAAAATACTGTTTTATCTAATATATTAAATGTACTTGAAATAGTAATATTAATATTAATAATATATTTTTCTTTAAACATGTTATTTTCATATAAAGAAAAGACAGACCCTAATTTTGAATCTCCATTTAATATAAAAATGACAGAGTAATTTACTTTGTCATTTTTATTATTTTATCTATATCACTTAAGTCTTTTATACAAATTAAGTTTTTATATTTAAAATTTTCATTATCTATTTTATCTAAGTTATTATATTCTATTAATCTTTTTTTATTTTTAGCATTTTTTATTTTATTTTTTTTAAAACACTTTTTATTATAACAGGTAAATAGGTTAATATCTTTAGAAGAAAAGTTATTATTAAATAGTTCAGTGCTATTACCTGTTATTAAAAATTTTATACCATTTTCCACAGCATTTTTAATATTTTTCTTATTTTTATTAATCTTTTTTTTAATTTTATCAACATATATAGTATTATAATTACCAAAATAATACACATCATCTTTATTGAATTTTATTTTCTCATTTAAATTAATATTACTAGTTAAATTCTTTAAAATAAAATTATCATCTAAAAAATCTTTTTCTATTATTTTAATCATATTATCACCTTATTAGTGTTATGAACTGATAAATCATTTTATAAACAATTACTTTTACAAATACTGTTTATTATGTTATTATATTAATGTTAAATTTATTAAGAAAATTTTATTTATGTGAATTAAGGAGATGAAATTATGGGAAGATTTCCAAATATAGCAGCTAGTAAGGCTAAAACAGGAGCTGCAAAAGCTAAGGTGTATTCAAGCTATGCAAAAGAAATATATAGTGTTGCAAAACAGGGTGGAACAGATCCAAATGGTAATTTAAATTTGAGACATTTAATTGAAAAAGCTAAAAAAGAACAAGTACCAGCTGATGTAATTAAAAGAGCAATTGATAAGGTAAATAGTGGAGTTGATGAAAGTTATACTTCTGTTAGATATGAAGGATTTGCATCTGGTGGTGCAACAGTTATGGTAGATTGTTTAACAGATAACGTTAATAGAACTGTTAGTATGGTTAGAAATGCATTTACTAAGTCAAAAGGTAAGATGGGTGTATCTGGGTGTGTTGCTCATATGTATGAACATTTATCAGTTGTAATAGTAAAAGATATGAGTGAAGACGAAGTACTTGAAGCTTTATTATTAGGTGAAGTAGATGCTAAAGAAATAGAGTCTGAAGATAATAATGTAAATATATATGGTGCACCTGAAGATTTATATAAAATTAAAGATGCTATAACAAATGCAAAAGCTAATGCAGAATTTATAGTTGATGAAGTAACATATCTTCCAAATGAAATGGTAACTTTAGAAGGTGAAGATAAGGAAAACTTTGATAAGCTACTTACTATGCTAGATGATGTAGAAGATGTACAAAAGGTTTATCATAATGTTAATATGTAAAAAAGTCGGAATTTAATTCTGATTTTTTTGACAGAAATAAGTTTTATATGATAATATTTAAATATACAAAGTAAAGGAAATAATTATAATGAAAAATAAAAAAATAATAGTCGTAATAGCAGCGGTATGTTTGCTAGTTATATCAGTAGGTTATGCTTTGTTTAGTTCTAATTTAAACGTAAGTGGTACAGCAAGTGCATCAGGAGAGTTTGATTTTACAGCAACATGCACACCTGGTTTTTCAAGTGAAGTACCAGATACACTGGATAATTTAGCAAGTAATTTTAATGAAAGTGTTTCAAAAACTGAAAATGGTTATTCGAATGATACTTGTACAGTAAAAGGTAAAGATATTAATATGGGAGTTAATTTTAAATATCCAAATGCAATGAGATCATTTACCATAAAAGTAACCAATACAGGATCAATACCAATGAAATTTGATTTTGAAAATGTTAAGGTAGAAGAGCTAAATTCAAATTACCTAATTTTAGGGGTAACGGCGATTTATAAAGGTGATAGTAATGTTAACATATTACTAACTGATAATCTAGAGTTAAAATTACAACCAAAGGAAAGTGCATATATTGTTTTTATTTCAGCTTGGCTTAATGATGATACAACAAACAATGGTAAAGAATTATCTTTTAAAACAAAATATACGTTACCATTTAAACAATTGACAGACTAATAAAATTATTGTAATATAAGATTATATTTAAATTGATGACGAAGAATAGTAGTTAGTTAATGTATTTTATAGAGAGTTATCGTTTGGTGGAAGATAATAATAGTTGCTAATGAATCTACTTCTAAGACGGATGTATAAAAAGCATCTGCGGCAAGTACCGTTATACTAATTAAGAATAAGCAGGATGGCACCGTGGTAAATATCACTCCAGCATTTAAGCTTATTCTTTTTATTTTAAGGAGGTTATTATGGGATATGTTTTAGCATCTGATGATGAAATTTCTTTAGTAATGCCTGATTATCATTCTGGAACTTTTGATTTATATGAAATTATAAGAGTAGAAGATAGTGAATTTTTAGGATATATTTCATATTATTATGAAAATGATGAAATTGCAGGGAATGTATCTTATGAAATACTTAAAGAGTATAGTGGTCATAATTATGCTAAGAAAGCTCTTAAGTTATTTGCCAAAAACATATTTAAAATAGATGATAGTGATTTATTTATTTCAATTCTTCCTAATAATATAGCATCAATTAAAACTGCAGTAGGTGCAGGGGCTGTCTTTGATAGGAAAATTGATATTCCTTTACATTCTACATATAGTTTAGGTGGAAGAAATAAATATGCTAATAGATATATAATAAAAAATAATAAAGGAGTTAATGATGAGAAAAATAAAATTAAAAAGCATTTATAGACATTTTAAGGGTAATTTATACTTAGTAGAGGATTTAGCTAGTCACTCGGAAACTGGTGAAAAATTTGTGATATATAGACGTTTATATGATGATTGTGCATGCTTTGCAAGACCACTTGATATGTTTTTATCAGAAGTAGATCATGAAAAGTATCCTAATGTGAAGCAAAAATATAGATTTGAAGAGGTTATAATACCTAAAAAGGAGGATTAATATGTTAAAAGAGTATTTAACTTTAGAAAAGTATGAGGAGTTAAAAAATAGTGATGATTTAATTTATAAGGCACTTGAAATATCTACCATACTTTTTGATAACCAAACTGATAAAGGAGGAGCACCATACATACTTCATCTTTTATATGTGTATAAGAATGTAAAAACAAAGGAAGAAAAGATAATAGCATTATTACATGATGTAATGGAAGATAAAAATGTTACTAAAGAAGATTTATTAGATATTGGTTTTTCTAAGAAAATAGCGGATGATATAGAAATGTTAACAAGAGTAAAACCTTGTGAATATAGCAGTTATATAGATAAAATAGTTAATAATGGTTCAAAAGAGGCATTAGAAGTAAAACTTGCTGATTTAAAAAATAACATAGATTTATCAAGAATAGAAAATCCAAGTATTAAGGATAAGTTAAGAGTAGAAGAAAGGTATATGCCTTCTTATGAAAAAATAATTACAAAGTTAGAGGAGATGTAAAAATGATAGATATTAAATTAATAAGAGAAAATAAAGAATTAGTAAAAGAAAATATAAAGAAGAAGTTTCAAGAACAAAAATTACCACTTGTTGATGAAATTTATGATTTAGATATTGAGTATAGAAAGACTAAGACTGAAGCGGATAATGCAAGAAGTAAAATAAATACACTTAGTAAGGAAATTGGTAATTTTATGCGTAATAAAGATATAGAAGGAGCTAATAAGTTAAAAGAAGAAGTTTCAGAATATAAAAATAAAATACCAATGTTAGAAGAAAAAGAAGTAGAACTTGAAAAACAAATTAAGGAAAAAATGATGGTTATACCAAATATTGTTGCAGATGATGTACCAATTGGTAAGGATGATAAAGAAAATGTTGAAGAACAAAAATTTGGAGAGCCAAAAGTACCAGATTATGAAATACCATATAATGCAGACATATTAGATAGCATATGTGGCCTTGATAAAGAATCTGCTGGTAGAACTAGTGGTAATGGCTTTTATTACTTATTAGGTGATGCTGCAAGACTTACTTCTGCAATGCTTGCTTATGCAAGAGATTACATGATTGATAAAGGTTTTATATATGCAATTCCACCAGTTATGATTAGAAGTGATGTTGTAACAGGTGTTATGTCCTTTGAAGAGATGGATGCAATGATGTACAAGATAGAAGGAGAAGACTTATTCTTAATTGGTACATCAGAACATTCTATGATTGGTAAGTTTAAGGATCAAATGTTAAAAGAAAAAGAACTTCCAATAACAATGACTTCATATTCTCCATGTTTTAGAAAAGAAGTTGGAGCTCATGGTATAGAAGAAAGAGGTATATATAGAGTTCATCAATTTGAAAAGCAAGAGATGATTGTTATTTGTAAACCAGAAGATAGTGATATTTGGTATGAGAAAATGTGGAGATATACAGTTGAGATATTTAATAATTTAAATATACCTGTTAGAAAGTTAGTATGTTGTACTGGTGATTTAGCTGATTTAAAATATAGATCATGTGATATAGAGGCTTGGAGTCCAAGACAAAAAACATATTTTGAAGTTGGATCATGTTCAAATTTAACTGATGCACAAGCTAGAAGACTTGGTATTCGTTATAAAAAAGAAGATGGAACAAAAGAATATGCACATACATTAAATAATACTGTTTTAGCATCAACTAGGGCATTAATTGCGTTTTTAGAAAATAATTTACAAGCTGATGGAACAATTAATATTCCTGAAGTATTAAGACCTTATATGGGTGGTAAAGATAAAATAGTACCTACTAAATAATATTAAAACTAGATTTAATCTAGTTTTTTTGTTATAATTTAGTGGGTGATATAATGAAATTGTTAGATGATTTTAATATAAAAACAGATAATATGGAAATTTATGATATAGCCTTTTCACATTCATCATATTGTAATGAACATAATTTACCTAGGGATTACCAAAGATTAGAATTTTTAGGAGATAAGGTACTGGATTTAATAATGAGTGATTATTTATATAATACTACTGATTATGAAGAAGGTAAGATGACAAAGATAAGATCAATGTATGTGTGTGAAAATGCTTTATATGAATATGCAAATATATTAAATTTTAAAGATTATGCCAAGTTAGGTGTTGGAGAAGAAAAGAATAACGTTAATAATCATAAGGCAATATATGCTGATATGTTTGAATCATTTTTAGGTGCTGTGTATCAAGACCAAGGTTATTTAAAAGCTAAGGAAATTGTTTATAGTGTTGCTATTCCATTTATAGAAAAAACTCCAGAAGTATTTTTTATGGATTATAAATCAAGACTTCAAGAACTTGTTCAGACTGATAAAAAGTCAATTAAATATGTATTAGTTAATGAACAAGGACCTGCACATGATAGATTATTTACTACAAATGTAATAGTAGATAATGTTGTTTTAGGAACAGGAACAGCAAAATCTAAAAAGGAAGCAGAACAAAATGCTGCAAAAAGTGCTTTGGAAAAAGAAGCTAATATTTAGGATGTGATTTTATGTATTTAAAGGAGATAAGAATCGTAGGTTTTAAATCTTTTGCTGAAAAAATTACAATTAATTTAGATAATAAAATATCAGCGATAGTAGGACCTAACGGAAGTGGTAAAAGTAATATAGTAGATGCTGTAAGATGGGTATTAGGAGAACAATCAGTTAAGCAATTACGTGGAGAAGGTTTAATGAGTGACGTTATTTTTTCTGGTAGTAAGTCAAGAAAAGCATCGTCAAGTGCAAGTGTAACGTTGGTTTTTGATAATACTGATAAGTTTTTACCAATTGATTATACAGAGGTTTCTATTAAAAGATGTGTATATAAAACTGGGGAAAATGAATATTACTTAAATAATGAAAAATGTAGATTAAAAGATATTCAAAATATATTAGTTGATACAGGTACATCAAAAGAGTCATTTAATATAATATCTCAAGGTGATATAGGAGCTATTTTATCTAATAAGCCTGAGGAAAGAAGAGTTGTATTTGAAGCAACAGCTAATGTTATAAAGTATAGAAAAAGAAAAGATGAAGCATTAAGAAAACTAGATAGAACACATGATAATATGTCTAGGGTAAATGATATAATCTATGAAATAGAAGGTAATTTAAAACCATTAAAAAAACAAAGTGATGATGCTAAAAAGTACTTAGAAAATAAAAAGAAATTAGAAGATGTTGAAGTTTCATTAATAGTTAGTGAGGTAAATGAAATTAATTCTACATATCAAATGGATAAGAAAATGGTATCTAAGTTAAGTGAAGAGTTAATAGAAATAGAATCTAATAATAACTTAGATAATTCTAAGATAGAAGAATTAAAATTAAATGAAACTAAAAAAAGAGAAGAATTTTATAGATTACAACAGGAATTAATAAATGTATCAAGTGATTGTGAAAACTTAAAAGGCAAAAAAGATTTAATAATAGAAAGACAAAAGTATGATTCAACTGATGTTAAAGTACATGATAACTTGGTTAATTTAAAGGAAAATAAATTAAGAAAAGAAAATGAAATATTTGGTATAAGAAATGATAAAGATGTTTTAGATAAAAAGTTAAAAGAAAATATAATAAAATTTGAAAATGTTGATAAAGAATTTAATGATGTAAAAAAAGTGCGTGATGAAAAAGAGGATTTTTTAACTAAAAATGTTAGAGTTGAAAATGAATTAAAGTACAAGATTAACATGATATCTAATTCTTTAGAAAATAATTCTTCAGTTCCTTATGCTGTTAAAAATGTTTTAGATAATCCTAAGTTAGCAGGTATTCATAACGTTATTGGTAACTTAATAGAAACAGATAATATATATGCAACTGCTATTGGTGTGGCTTTAGGTGCTGCATCAAATTATATTGTTACAGATGATGAATTTTCAGCAAAAGAAGCAATTAATTATTTAAAGATTAATAAATATGGTAGGGCAACTTTTTTCCCTCTTAATGTAATTAAGTCAAGAGAAATAGATAATGCAACTTATAGATTATTAAAGGAAGATTCATCATTTATAGATGTTGCATCAATGCTGGTTAGATATTCTTCAGTTTATGATAATATAATAAAAAATCAACTTGCAACTACTATTGTAGTAAAAGATTTAGATTCTGCAAATTACATAGCAAGAAAGATAAATTATAAATATAGAATAGTAACATTAGATGGAGAATTACTTCATATTGGTGGTTCTTTAACTGGTGGTACAACTAAAAATAACACAAATATAATATCTTTAAAACATGATTTAGAAGATTCTAAAAAAGAATTATTAAATATAACTAACATAGTTCAAAATACTGAAGAAGAAATAAATAATATAGATGATAAATATAAAACATTATTTGAAAATAGGAATTCTATACTAGAAGAAAGAGCTAAGATACAAAGTAATATTGCATTTGTTGTACAAAGAGAAGATAGTGCGACAAGTGAATTAGAAAAAATAAAAGAAGAAATAAATAACATTAATGGTGTTATGAATAATACTTTATCAGAAGAAGAAAACAGGGTAGTTGAAGAGTATTATGAAAAAGAAAAAATAAGGCAAGGTATAGAAAATAGTGTTAATAATTTAAAAGAAGAATTAAATGGTATAAGTGAAGATATTAATACTAAGGAAACAGAATTTAAATTAAATAATTCTACATATTATAAGAAGACAAAAGAGTTAAAAGATTTAGAGATAAAGGTTAATAGAGCAGATGTTAAGTTAGATAATTTGCTTAATACTTTAACAGAAGATTATTCAATGACATTTGATAAAGCAAAAGAAAATTACTTTTTGGATATGGATGTTAAGGAAGCTAGAAACTTAGTTGATAAGTGTAAATTAGAAATTAAAAAATTAGGTGAAGTAAATGTTGGAGCTATTGAGGAGTATGAAAGAGTATCTAAACGTTATGAATTTTTAAGTGGTCAAAAAGAAGATTTATTAAAGGCTGAAAACACTATATTAGAGATAATTAAAGAGCTAGATGAAATAATGAAAGAAAAATTTATAAATAACTTTAATGAAATAAGTGTTAAGTTTAAAGAAGTATTTAGAAAATTATTTGGTGGTGGAGATGCAGAGTTAAAATTAACTAACCCAGATGATATTTTAACAACAGGTATTGATATAAAAGCTTTACCTCCAGGTAAAAAATTACAACACATATCACTTTTATCTGGTGGTGAAAAAACTTTAACTGCAATATCACTTTTATTTGCTATATTAGAAGTAAGACCTGTACCATTTTGTATTTTAGATGAGGTAGAAGCTGCATTAGATGAAGTAAATGTTGATAATTTTGGTAAGTTTTTAAATGAGTTTAAGGATAAAACGCAGTTTATAGTTATTACTCATAAGAAGAAAACAATGGAATATGCTGATATGTTATATGGAATTACAATGCAAGAGTCTGGTGTATCTAAATTAGTAAGTGTAAAGTTAGAAGATATAAAAGAAGATGAAGAAAAATAATCATTGATATTAAATTTTATATTTGCTATAATTAAAATAGGAGGAAGTAAGTTATGAATGAACAAAATAATAATGTGCAAAATACTAATCAAACGGTAAATAACAATGTACAAGTGGTTAAATCTACTAATGGATTTGCGGTAGCAGGATTTGTTATTTCTCTTGTATCAACAATTTTATGTTGTGGTACATTTAACTGGTTAAGTTTAGTATTTTCTATAATTGGATTAGTTAATTCTAAAAATATGAATAATGAAGGTAAGGGCCTTGCAATAGCTGGTATAGTAATTAGTTCTATATTCTTAATTTTAACTATTATACTTTATGCTCTTGGAATAACAGCATCTGTTTTAGAAGGCATTCAAAATTAAAAAAAAGGCATGATTTCATGCCTTTTTACATTACATTATTTTATAAGTTGTTATATTTAATAAAATGTAATATAATATTTAATGTACGGAGGTATTTATATGTATTGTAAAAATTGTGGTAATAAATTAAATGATGGAGCTAAGTTTTGTGCAAAATGCGGAAATAAAGTTGAACAAGAAAATAGTGAGAAGACAGAAAACGTAGCACTTGCATCAGAAGTTAAACTAAATGAACAAAAAGAAAATGTTAAAATAGATGCACAAGCTATTAATCAAAATGTAGTACAAAATAGTGTTAATAATCCTGTAAATAATAACACTGCTATAAACAAAACAGGAACTAATGTTTTCGCTCTTATAGGATTTATATTATCTTTAGTAGGTATATTAAGTTGTGGTTCAACTACGATTTTTGGATTAGTTTTATCTATCGTAGGTTTAACTCAGGTTAATAAGACAAAAGAAAGTGGTAAAGGTTTTGCAATAGCAGGTATTTCAATATCTTCTGTTGTAGTATTTTTATGGATATTATTTTTTATTATAGGCATAATATCTAATACTTCAACAAGTAGTTATAACTATGGTATTTCTGCTATGATGATGTTTAAATAGTTTATGAACAAAAAATCATTAAAGATAATAGTAATACTTATTGGACTTATAAGTATTGCTTTTGTTTTAGTTAATTTTTTTACATTAATAGGTTATAAATGCCCATGGA
>JALEND010000012.1 GCA_022768045.1 Mycoplasmatota bacterium
TGTTACAAGTGGAAAATATAACATAGATGATAAAACTAAGGTAATAGATTTAAAGAAAAATAACATAGATTTAAATGAAATAAAACTAGGTATAGATTCGTTAGTAAAAGAAGTAAGTAAAAATAAGTTATACTTAAAAGATACTAGTGGAAACATAATAGATGAATATACCTTAGTAAATAAAAAAGAAGAAGAAAAAGAAAATATAAAAGAAGAAGTTAAAACTACTACTAAGAAGAAAGCTAATTCTAAGAAAAGTAGCACTAAAAAGAAAACTACAACAACTAAGAAAGTTAGTGAAACTACAACAACTACAATAAAAAGTGATAATAATAAAGAAAATACAAATGAAGTTACAAATGAAAAGGTAGTAGAAAAGATAACTTATAAAAGTAATGATACGCCTCTTATAATAATAAATATAGTAGAAGGAATATTACTTTTAGTACTTGCTATATTATTTATTAAAAGCATGAGAAAATCAAAGTAGAAGATATTTCTTATGCTTTTTTATATTATGAATATTCAAATGGTATTATATCAGTTATAAATCTTAGTGCACAACTTCTGTGCACTCCTTTTTTAAAATTTTAAAAAAGGATTAACTTTTTTATAGTAAGGGTTGACTTTTTGAATAAAAAGTGATAGTATATTGGACATTCAATCAGAAAAAGGGGGAATTTTTGATGGAAGAAAGAAGAGGTTTATCAATAAAAGGACTATTAATTAGACTTATTTTGATAATAATATTTATATTTTTATTAATATGGTTATTTCCAATGCCAGATTTAAAGCCATTAAATAACCAAATATTTAGTGATAACTTAGACAGAATGAAAGATGTTGCAAAATCTTATTATACTGTTGAAAGATTACCTAAAAACATAAATGATTCAAAGAAAATGACATTACAAGAAATGATTGATAATAAATTAATCTTACCTTTGATGGATTCAAATGGTAAATATTGTAGTAATGATGATTCATTTGTTGAAATTACTAAGTTAGAAGACGAATACGTAATAAAAGTTTATTTATCTTGTAGTGATAAACAAGATTATATAATTGAACATTTTGGATGTTATGATATTTGTAGTGATACATGTAAAATGTTAGAGACTACAACTACTAAAGAAATTGAAGAAACAAGAAGAACTTCTTTAAAAAATACAACTAATAGAAAAACAACTTATAAACCAACGACAAGTAGAAGAACAACTTATAAAAAGACTACTGTTCCTACTAAGATAACTACTAAACCTACTAAAAAGGTTTATGAATATGAATATGTTCAAAATGTATGTACTGAGGAATTTGATAAATATATTTGTCCAACAGGATATACATTAGTTGAAGATAGTTGTATTAAAGATACTGCTAAGACAATTGTTAAGGATGCAGTTGGTAAAACAACTACAGTAACATCAACTGATACTAAGAAGGCTGATGAAAAAACAATTATAGTTGATGAAAATGGTAACGAAGTTACTAATCCAGGTTCAGGTGATACTGAAATAATAGGTGCAACTTGTGAAGTTAAATACATAACTTCAACTATTGATGCAACACCAAGTACTACAACAATAAATGCAACTAAGAAAACTGTTACTAAAACTTTAACAGCAGATAAAACTACATCTTACGATGTTAAACCAGCTGTTGCAACTACTAAAACTACTACAGCAGATTATATTACTTCTAATAGCTATGATATAATTACTGCTACTAAGACTGCAACATCATCTAAATGGGTTTATGATTATACTACTATAAGTACATCAAGTAATTTAGCTTATGTTAAAGAAAATGAAAAGTTAGAATATGAATCTTCATTTGAAGAATTAGAATGTGCTTCATGTTTTACAACAGTTAAGAAATATAAATATTACCATTATACTAAGAAATATACTTATAGTTATACTTGTCCATCAGGATACTCAGAATATAATACATCATATTGTAAGAGTAATACTCCTTCTGGAAGTAGTAAAGTTTGTCCATCAGGTTATACTGATAGTAATGGTAAATGTACTAAGAAAGAAACTTATTATGCTTCTAATGCATGTTCAAGTTATGGTTCAGATTACAAATTAAATTCTTCAAACGGAACTTGCGTTAAGACATCTGATAAATATAGTTGTTCAAAAGGTACATTAACAAATGGAAAATATTGTAATGTAACTGAAGTTGAATACTCTTGTCCATCAGGATATGATAAGACTAATGATCGAACTAAGTGTTCTGCTACAACTTATTCTTGTCCACCTAATACATCAATTAGAACTTATACGTTAAATGGTACTAAGTGTACTCAAAAATTAAAAGTTAATGTTTGTACTTGTCCAGCTGGAACAACTCAAACAGAGGATAAGAAATCTTGTATTAAGAAAAAAGGTACAACAACTAAGACAGTTTATAGCTGTGATAGTTATCCAGGTTATACTTTAACTGATACAAATAAGTGTGTTAAAACTACAACAACAACTAAGACAGTTTATAGTTGTGATAGTTATGGTGCTGGTTACTTATTAGATGAAGCTAAGAAAACTTGTACAACAACTGTTAATGAAAGAGATACTGTAAAAGCTACTAAATCTTATAGAAAAGTTTGTCATCAAAATTATATGTGGTCTACTAAGACAGAAGTAGATGGATGGACATATACTGGTAATAAGAGAGAGCTTAACTAATTAAAAAAATAAAAAGGGTATTAAGAAGACTTAAATAAGTCTTCTTTTTTTGTTTTCCGCAGAAATATAAAATATTGACCACGTGGGAGGGAGTATGATATTATAAACATGTAAGGTAGATAAAAATATGAATTATCTATAAATAAAATAAAAGGAGAGTAAAAATGGGAGTATTAAAAAACGGTGTTGGAAGACCAAGTAATGAAACAATAAGAAAGAGAAATATATTAAAAGTAGTGTGTATAGTTTTAGTTTTAATAATTATAGGACTTATAGGTTACATATTAAATAATAAAGGTATAATTAATGTTAAGAAAGATAATAAGAAAGTAGCAGAAAATAATACAAAAAAAGAGACAGTAAATGTTGATGATGCAAAAAAAGAATTAGATAGATTTGTTAAGTTTTATTATTATGAAGTTATAGAAACAAAAATGGATGATGGATATAAAGCAGATCTTGCAATAAGTAAAAGAAAACCTCAACAGAAGAATTATACTTGTAAAGAAATGTTTGATGCTGGCATCGTAAAAGTTGGTGATGAATGTTATGATGATGGTGAATCTATAATAGATTTTTATGAGTATGAAACAGTTAATAAAGAATATATAAAACTATTTGGTGATGAACTTCCTAAAAAAGATATCACTAATGGACTTATACATTATACTTATTCTAAAACAAAAAATGCATTTTTTTATACATCTGAAAATGTTGGCGATAGACCTCCAGATGAAATAAATAAAATTTATGATGCTTATAAAGAAAATAATGAATTACATATTATATTTTCTACAATACCTTTTTACGAAGAATATAA
>JALEND010000019.1 GCA_022768045.1 Mycoplasmatota bacterium
GATACAATTTCAACTTTTCCTTTAGGCCTTGTAGTATCAACTCCAACCCACTCTGTTTCCTGATATGTTCTACCACTTGAGTTAATTAATTTAAAAGCTATTTTTTTATCAGTACCATTTTCTATAACTTTGCAAAATCCTCTACCCTTATCATCTTTTACATTAATATCTTTGCCATCTATTACAGCACCTGCTGCATCTTTTTCTGAATCGCTATCTCTTACATCTATACAAGCTGTAACATTTTTTTCTTCACCTAAACTTTCTATATTAAACCAACCATTGTTATCTAGCTCTTCACCACTTTCTTTATAATAATGAATAGCTCCTGAAGTAGATTCCTTTTCCTTAACAATTATTTTATTAGAATTTGTTGTGGAATTTGATGCATTACAATTTATTTTATCTTCTTTTTCATTATATTTACCAATATATTTACCATTTTCTATTTCAACTTCAACTAGTGAACACGCTGGAACTTCCTTTTTATTAATTGGATTAACAACTTTATTTAAATAATCACTTTTAACAAGCGTTCCAACAGAAATATACGCCTTAACACCATCAGTTAAACCTTCATATAAGTATTTATTAGAAGAAAAATACTGTTCTGCTGCAGTTTCTATCTGATCTTTTACAAGCCTCCATTCTTCCTTTTTCTTCTTATCACTTATTCCTATGTAACTACCTATTGCAACCGTTGTAATTGTTATTACTATTGCAAGAGTAATTATTATTTCTACTAACGTAAATCCCCTTTTATTAACCTTACTCATAACTTTCTCTCCTATCATATAAATTGTAACATAAGTAAAATTATTTATCAATTAAAAAGTCACCCTTAAAAGGTAACTATTTTCTTTTTTCATTATCATAATGTCTAACTTTTTTAGTTGAACCAGCTTGCTGATAATAACAAACTTTTCTACCGCAATTATTAGTAGCGCAAACACTTAAATATGTATATCCAGATTTACATTTAAACTCAGGAGGATTACACTGAGCAATCTTAGTTTTATCAGACTTTTCATGATTTTTAGTATAAACATCTCCAGGTTTCTTTTCATAAAAAATACTTGATATTTTTGTTATTTTACTTTTTGATGATGCACTAACAGTAAAACTTTTAGTACCTTGCCATTTTGGTATAGTAAAGCTTATATCTGCACACATGTTAGATTTAGCTTTTGTTGTTGGTTGTTTAGGATCAGGATCATTAGTAACCTTTCCAGTTCCACAATTTTTAGATTTTTTCTTGCTTTCAACTTTAGTTTCGGTTGAGCAAGAACTTTCATCTAATGTTGATTCATATTCATAATAAACATTTCTAGTCATATAACACGATTTTGTTTTCTTTTTATTTTTGTCTTTTTTAGAACATGTTAGAGTACAACTATTGTATTTTCCATAACTAATACCAACCAATTCTTTTCCTCCACAAGTTCTTGAAGTTGGGCCATAATATTCTTCGCTGCAAAATTCTCCTACATATTTATCATCGTAATATATATATCTACTTCCAGTTTCTGTTCCTCCTCCACAAACATTGGAACAATTATCATCCCATAATATATCTTCATAAGAATAACTTGTCTCAGAACAAAGCAAATAAACACTATATGGTGAGCTGCTTATTTCTCTTTCATTACCAGCTTCATCTGTTATAACAGAATTCATAGTATATGTATTACCATCTAAATCATCTGCTATTTTTATACTATATTTTTCTAATTTCTTTTGATATTCACCTGTATCATCAGTTAACGTTCCTCTTTCATTACCATCTGCAGATTTTATAATAATATCTGAAATTCCAGAATAAGAATCTTTTGCTCTTACAATTGCATTAACTATATTAGAATTATAACCAGAGCTTGCTGAATTTACATTTATTATTCCATTAGGTCTTGTAGTATCAACTTTTACTTTTTTTATTACTTGATATCTTTTTCCTCTTGAATTAATTAATTTAAAAGCTATATCTTTATTAGTACTATTTTTAACTTTTAAACAATATCCCATATCTCTGGTAGTATTAGTAATATCTTGACCATCTATTTGTACTTTTGTTATGTCTTTTTGTTTAGGTTTTATACATGTTATTAAATCCTTATCTTCACCTAATAAACTTGAATTATACCAATTAGTAGTTTCAGAAACAGTTTCAAAAGGATATGTATCTTTATGATATGTTATATCTCCAGATGTTGAATCCTTTTCTTTAAATTCAATTTTAGAAACCGAATCACTACAAGTATTTTCAGTAGATTCAGCAAAACTAGCTTCATATTTACCATTATTAATTTTTACATTTACTCTAGAACATGGATTAACTTCTTTATTAGTTCTAGGGTCTACTATTTTATTTAAATAATCACTACCAACTAATGTTTTTACTGTTATAGTACCTGTTATATCATTGCCTTCTGTAAAATCTTCATACATATACTTATTAGAAGAAAAATACTGTTCTGCTGCTGTTTCTATCTGATTCTTTACTAAAGACCATTCTTCTTCCTTCTTATTTTTACTTATTCCTATGTAACTACCTATTGCAACTGTTGTAATTGTTATTACTATTGCAAGAGTTATTATTATTTCTACTAACGTAAAACCCTTTTTATTATTCTTACTCATAACATCTTCTCCTATTATTTAATAGTGTAACACATAATTAATAATTAAAAAAGACTATTTAGCTTCAAAATAGTCTCCATAATCTAAGTACAATACTCCATTTTGTTTACCTATACTTTCTAATATAGTATCATACTTATTTAATTTCTTAAACTTATTAACTGTTAAATAAACCTCATTTCCATCATCCATATATGCTAAATATCTATCTTTATCAATATCATTTGGATAATATTTTATCTCTGATATTTTACATAATACATTTTTATTTAACTTAGTCATTGCTTTTTTAAATCTCTTTATTTTATTTTTAGGTACTTCGTTTATTAAATATGGCACACATAAACTTTTATCATCTTTCTTTGAACCATCCATACTATATTTCATATTATTTTTATCAATATATAATATATCTTCTTCATCAATCTTTATTTTTATAGTAAAAAATCCCTTAGTAACAGTAGCTTTTCTTATATAAAAATTATTTTCTAATTTATTTTTTATACTAAGCGTTAATGTTCCAAAAAAAGATGGATAATCTTCTAGTTTTGCTATTTCAATTACTTCTTGATCAGTTAGGTTATCATTACCTTTTATTGTTATACTTTTAATTGGTATATCAACAAAGTAGTATAATAAAAAACATATTATACCTAAAATTATTAATAGTAAAAATAGTCTACCAACCCTTAATCTTCTCTTCTTCTTTTTCTTTGCCATATTATCATTCCCAATTTACAAATTCTTGTTCTATTTTTAAATCTATATTATCTTCTTTTTTTACTTTATCATGTACATAAAAAATTAAATTTCTAATATCTTTTGCTGTTGCATTTTTATCATTAACTATAAAGTTAGCATGCTTTTCACTTACCTTTGCACCACCTATTTTAAATCCTTTTAACCCATCTTTTTCTATTAATCTACCTGCAAAATCTTTCTCTGGATTTCTAAATACAGAACCTGCTGATGGATATTCTAGTGGCTGAGTCATACATCTTTTTTGTTTTCTATCTTCCATTACTTCTTTTATTAAACTCTTAGTTCCATGTTTAAGTACTATAGTAGCTTCTAAACATATATATCCTGGATTATGTTTTAAAAATGACGTTCTATATTTATAATTTAAGTCTTTATTATATAACGTTTTAATCTCTAATTCTGGAGTTAAAACCTTTATATCAGATACTATATAACCCATATCTGACTTATAAGCTCCTGCATTCATGAAAACAGCTCCACCAATAGTAGCTGGTATACCTCCTGCAAACTCAAGTCCTGTTAGACTATTTTTATATGCAAGGTGTGATAACTTTATAAGACTTACCCCTGCTCCTGCTTTTATAATAGTATCTTTTATTTCAATCTTTTTAAACTCATCTAATTTTATTATAACACCATCATACTCTTTGTCAGAAAAAATAAGATTAGAACCATTACCAATTACCTTGTACATTATATTATTTTTATTTAAGTATCTTAAAAGTTCTATTAGCTTATCTTCATTTACTGGATAAACTATAACCTTTGCATTTCCTCCTACTTTAAACGTAGTATATTTACTTAGACTCTCATTACTTTTATACTTACCTATTTTATTTTTTTTAATAAAATCTAAAACGTTATTCATCTTTATCACCAACAATCTTTTTTATTTCATCATATATTTTAAGAGAACTATTATCTACGTAAAAATCCTCTAAATTTTTCTTTATCTTATTAGTAAGCATTCTATCATATAATAACTTTTCTGTATATCTAAGAAGTAAGTCTCCTTCTAAGTCTTTTTCTTCTATTATTAATGCAGCGTCATGATTAACTAAGTCCATTGCATTTTTATATTGATGATTTTCTGTTACATAAGGACTAGGTATTAAAATAGATGGTACTTTTACCGCTGATATCTCACTTAAAGTAGATGCTCCTGCTCTTGAAATTAAAACATCTGTTTTCTTAAGTAATCTTACCATGTTATCTATGTATGGTACAATCTTTATATTTTTAGAATAATTATTATCTTTGTAGCTGTCATAATAATTCTTACCAGTTACAAACATAACTTCATAATCTTTATTATTATATAGTTCAAGTAATTTTTTCATTTTCTCATTAATCGTTTTAGAACCTAATGACCCCATTACTATTAAAACTAATTTTTTACTTGGATCAAGATTAAATTCTTTCTTATCACAAGAAGATGTCATTTTAGCTTGATAACTACAAGGATTACCAGTAAATACTACCTTACTTTTATCTTCTATACTATTTTTTAAACTCTCAAATGATATAAAAACCTTATCTGCAAACTTAGATGCAAATTTATTAGTAACTCCTAATATAGAGTTTTGTTCATGTATAAAACATTTTACTTTTAATTTATGAGCTGCATAAATAACTGGTGCAGTAACATATCCACCAAACGTTATAACAGCATCTGGTTTAAAATCTTTAATTATTCTTTTACACTTACCTATTGCTTTTAAAAATAAATAACCCGACTTTATGTTATCAAGTGTAAGTTTTCTTTTTAATCCTTGAGATTTTATACCAATAAACTTAATATTTTCCTTAGGTACAATATCTTTTTCCATTCTATTTGATGTACCAATATATAATATTTCAGCGTCTTTATCTTTTTCTTTAATAACTTTAGCAACTGCTAAGGCAGGATATATATGTCCACCTGTTCCACCTGCTGATATAATTACTCTCATATTAATCTCACCTACTATTACATTATATCATACTTATATTATATTAATGTATAAATTAAGTTATTTTTTTAACTAAAAAAGTGCCAGTATGTTATAGCTGACACTAACTTTAATCTATTATAGATTCTATTATATATCTTGGCCTTTTCTTTGTTTCATTATATATTTTACCAATATACTCGCCTATTATACCAAGTGATAACATTTGTATACCTCCAATTAACCATATAGAGCATACTATAAATGTCCATCCAACTACGGTGTTACCTAATAATTTCATTACAATAGAATAAATAAAGGCTATTATACTACACATTAAAATTATAAAACCAATAAATGCTATCATTCTAAGAGGCTTTATACTAAATGAAGTTATTCCATCCATTGCAAACATAAGCATCTTTTTAAGAGGATACTTAGATTCTCCTGCAACTCTTTTATTTCTTTCATAATAAGATATACTAGTTTTAAAACCTAATTGAGGTATTATGCCTCTTAAAAATAAATTTACTTCTTTATAATTACTTAATTCTTGTAAAGCTCTTTTACTCATTAATCTACAATCTGCATGATTAAATACCACTTCAACTCCCATTATATTCATAAACTTATAAAAACCTTCAGCGGTAAATCTTTTAAAGAAACTATCTTTTTTTCTAGAGTTTCTAACTCCGTAAACTATTTCTGATCCTTCATTATATTTTTTAATCATGTCATCCATTACATTTATATCATCTTGTAAATCAGCATCCATACTAATACTAATATCACAATTATCTTTAGCATACATAAGACCTGCTAAAAGTGCGTTTTGATGGCCTTTATTTCTAGATAAATTAACTCCAACATACATATTATTTTCTTCATGTAATTTTTTTATAACATTCCAAGTATTATCCTTTGAACCATCATTTACTAAAACTACCTTACTTTTTTTACTAATTAAGTTTTCTTTAATTAAACTATTCATTTTCTTATTTAATACCTTATAAGTAGACTCTAGTGCTTCTTCTTCATTATAACAAGGTATTACTACATTTAATATTAAATCACTTTTTTTCATAACTTCTCTTTTCCTTATACAATATTAAGTATTCTAATAAAATAATAAATAAGAATACTAAAACATACTCTATTTTACCATAAATTGGTCTTTTACTTCTATTTTTTATTTCAAATAGTAAATCTCCATCATGTTTTTTACCATTTATTTTAAGTGTTCCTTCTGGATAATAATCATACATTTCTTTATATGTTAAAGCAGCTTTCATCTTATTTTTAGAAGAAAGTTCAATGTTATAATTGCCCTTTTTCATCATATTATCAAACCTCATAGTAGCATATCCACTATTTACTATATGATTATTACTATTTACTATCAATTTATTATCTTTATATAATTTAAAATTATAAAAACCATTATCATCTTTAAACTTTAGTTTAAAGTTTATCTCATTAAAATCATCATGCACTTTAATACTTTGATTTATTTTTTTATTTTCTATAGAAACATATTTTCTTTTAAATGATTTTGACTTACCAAGTATGTTTTCTCTTAATACAGGTGTTGTATAATTATTATAATGAATTATAAATATAATAACAGTTAAAGTAATTAGAAGTACCCTTGTAATTTTAAATGTGCTTTTATCTTCATATTTAAAGTTTAAATTATCATAAGAGTAAGATCCTAATATAATAAGCCATGGTAAAAATGATAAACCATATCTAGGGCATACTTCCCAAAGTAAATAGAATATTACCGCTCCAAATAGTGCAATTAAAATAAATGATTTTTCTTTTTGCTTCATTAATTTTATAACTGCTAAAAATGCTAATAACAAGACAGAAGTCTTTGATACTTGTAATAAATAATTAATGGGTAAATTCTTATCTTCCGCTAAATATTTATAAGAAAAATTATAATCTTTTACCAAACTAATATACTTTTGGTAGCTGTAGTCTCCCTTAGACCATATAGTATATATTTTAAATAGTAATAGTTTTGTAGTTCCTTTAACCCCTAAGTTATCAATTCTTTTTTTAATTTCACTTTTATTAAATGCTTTTCTTTCCTCTATGTTTTTCTTAGAATAACTAAGTTCATAATCCTTTTGAGTATAATATCCAAAGCTTTCACTATTAAATCCCATCATTATCCAGTGATAAATAGGAAACTCTTTTTTATTATTTTTATCTTTATAAAAATTATTAGTAAATATATTTATTACAAATAAACCTATCATAAACGATAAAATAACAGGCATAATTTTTATTAATTTTTCTTTTATTTTTAATTTATTATTAATTACTAAGTATATAATATATGCTATTAAAACAAATACTCCAACTGCTCTCATTTTATAAGTAATAGCTGATAAAATACCTATTAAAACACCATAAATAATAGTTTTTTTATCATCTATTTTATCTTTTTGTTTTAACATTAAATATATTACTACACTAACAAAAGGAAGCATTAATATATCAGTATAATAGTATGATACATATAAATAGAATATAGGTGACAATACCATTATAATTAAACTTAATACACCCTTATTTATATCAAACATTTTATTTACACTTTTATAAGTAAATAAAGTTGTTATAAGAACTGATATTATACTTACTATGTAAAATAAAATATTTTTACTTATTGGTATTACTTTTGATATAAAGTATAAAAACATTAATAAAAATCTATTATTTGGATATACTTCAAAATACTCTTTATTAAGTATGTATCCATTTTTATCAAGACTATTTAACTCAGTTATTATATGAATTAAATCAACTTTAGGCACACTTTTTATTAAACTAACACTTATAATTAATAATATTAATTGTATAAAAAGCATTATATAAATTATCTTCTTTTTCTTATTTAAGTCTAAGTTTATTAAGTATTTATATATTTTAGATAAAAAAAGCAAATACAAAATAGAACCAATAATTATGATTACTGGGTTTAAATAATTCTTATCACGGTTAATAACTAAAAAAATAGATGCAAATAAACTAAGAAAAAAAATAAGCATCATAAATTGTAAAATTATTTTATAACCAAAATCTATTACTTTTTTCATACTACAAATCCTTCTTTTTTAATAATATACAATAAAAGATGGAATATTTCCACCTTTTTTAATTAAAATAGTTTATTCCAATAGCTTCCTTTACACTTTTAAGTGTCTTTCCTGCAACTTCTCTAGCTCTTTTAGTACCTTCTTCTAATACTTTATACACATACTCAGGATTCTTTTCTAACTCTTCTCTTTTTTCTCTAATAGGTCTTAGTTCTTCTTGTAATACATCATTTAAAAATCTTTTTATTTTCATATCACCTAATCCACCACGCATGTAGTGTTCTTTTAACTCATCTAGATTCTTATATTCTGGTAAATACTTCTCAAAAGAATCTTCCTTTACAAATACATCTAAGTATGTAAATACAACGTTTTTTTCTACATTTCCAGGATCTTCTATTCTTATATGATTAGGATCTGTATACATACTAAATACTTTCTTTTTAACTTCTTCTTCACTATCTTTTAAATATATACAATTACCTAAAGACTTACTCATTTTAGCATTACCATCTATTCCAACTAATCTTCTTTCATTTTCACTTTCAGGCAATAACGCTTCTGCTTCTACTAATGTATCTCCATACACTGAATTAAACTTTCTAACTATTTCTCTTGCTTGTTCTAACATAGGTAATTGATCTTCTCCTACTGGAACTATGTTAGCTTTAAAAGCTGTTATATCAGCTGTTTGACTTACAGGATATGTAAAGAATCCAGCTGGTATAGACTCTTCAAAGCCTCTTAATTTTATTTCTTCTTTAACTGTTGGATTACGATGTAATCTAGCTACAGTAACTAAGTTCATATAATAAAACGTAAGTTCAGTAAGCTCTGGAACCTCTGATTGTATGAAGTAATTTACCTTTTTAGGATCTATACCACAAGCTAAATTATCAAGTGCTACTTCAAATACGTTATCCCTTATTTTCTTTGGATTATCAAAGTTGTCTGTTAAAGCTTGAGCATCAGCTGCAAACAAAAACATTTCATCATAATTTCCTTCATTTTGTAATTTTACTCTGCTTCTAAGTGAGCCAACATAATGTCCTATATGAAGTGGACCTGTTGGTCTTTCTCCTGTTAATATAATATTTCCCATTTAAATCATCCTCTTTTCTATATTTTATTTTGTTTTCTTTATTTTAATAAAGTACACCATCGTTTATTCATAATTTATCTCCTATTAAAAAAATCCTATCCCAATATAGGATAAGATTTATCTTACTTTTAATGCCACCTATGTACTATCATACACGTGTTATATGGTAACGGATAACCACCGGTATAGCCTACTTAAATTTCGGTATACATCCCACAAGTCCATTCATTTAACGCATCATATAATCTTCCACCAAACGATTACTCTCTATTAATAACTATATTAAATTACTAATCTTGTGCATTGATTTAACATGACTTAATTATATATAATTATTTTTTATTTGTCAAACTAATTATTCATCATTTTATCTATGCCACTAAAAATCTTAGTAATACTCCAAGAAAAAGTACTTCCTATAACCTTAGATGTAAAAAGACCAAATGATGATATCTTATTATTATAGTTTTTTATAACCTCCGTAGTATAATTTTCAACCTTTATTTCTTTTCCTTTTTTTACATCTTCTTCAAACTGTTTTATCTTTTCTTCAGTAAGACGAGTTTTCTTACTATTTATATCTTCGTAATAACCATTTTTATAAGAAAAATATAATACTAAATACCCTACAAATAATATAAATACAAAAGTATGAAATAGTTTTTTATAGCTGATCATTATACACCTCTATATATTTTTTTATGGCATCTTTTAATACATTAAGGGTATTTATTACTTCTTCTTTATTATTTTCTTCTCCTCCTACTTCTATTAAAAACACATACTTAGATACATTTTGGTTATAAACTCCGTTAACATTTTTACCTTCTTTTAAAATTATTCCCCTACTAATATTTGGTATTATTTCTTTTATTATATTATTTAATTTTTCTGTCTCTTCTAAGTTTTGCTTATAATTACTATTTTCCTTTCCAATTATAAATAAAACCTTAGCATAATTTTTATCTTTATAAGAACAAAGTGATATTTTATTTGAAACAGAATCTCTATGTATATCAAAAAAGTATTTTAAGTTATTATTATTTTTTGCAGCTTCTTTTAAGTAGTATAACGATGCTCTATAAGAATTATAATATTTTAAATTATTATTTTCTAAAAACGTTTTCATACTTTTTTCTTCTACACTAGTATATAAATTATCTTTGTTTAATAAATTACTTAAGTAAACTGCAGCATCATAAACACCATAATCTTTATATTTTTCAGATTGATGAGTATTATATAAGTATATGATAGTTTTTTTATTATCATACTCATTATTAGTTTTTTTATCTTCTTTTTTAGATACAATAACTGTCTTTTTTGAAGATAAATAAATATTTCTATCTAACATGTATCTGGGATTTTTAATAACTTTATTTATACCTTTATTAATAACATCTAAGTAATTTACATCATACATGATTTCATTTTTAGATAAATAATCTTTTTTTAATTTATGATCACTAAGAAACTTAACCATAAACACATAAGAAAAAAAGAAAAAGAAGATAAAAACATACTTTAAAACATTCTTTTTCTTTTTTATTTTCCTCGACTTAAACTGTTTCATAATAATCACCTTGACATCATAATATCAAAATATATATGTCATAAATGTCGAATTAAAACTATAGTTTATGAATTGTGTTATTTATACCAAAACTTAGTATACTACTTAAATTATCTATTAAAAAATCTATTTCTTTTGGTGATACCATAAGATTATATCCAATTGGTGTTAAAACCTCATATATAAGTTCTTTTAATTCATCTTCACTTAACATTCCAACTAATCCTAAAAGAGTTTTTTTATCATCTTCATTTATAGATAAATTACTCTTTAAATAATTAACTGGTTTTGTTATTAATTTATATGATTTTTTATTTTGATTTTCTTTATTATATGCATAATTTTTCATCATGTAGTTAATTGTATCAAACACAATTGTTGATGCAGATGTTATAGTGGGTACTCCTACTGATATAACAGGAATACCAAGTGTTTTTTCTGACAATTCTTTTCTTTCATTTCCAATACCAGATCCTGGCATAATACCTTTATTGCTTATTTGTATTGATTTATTTACCCTTGATATAGAGCTAGATGATAAAGCATCAACTATTATTAAAATATCAGGTTTTACCATGCTAAGAACACCTTTTACATAAGAATAAGTTTCTATACCACTTACCCCTGTTACACCTGGAGAAAAAGCTGATACACAAGAAAAATTATCTCCTACTTCGTTAATATCAAATAAGTGCTTTGTAGTAATTATTTTATCTATTGTAAGAGGCCCAAGTGAATCAGGTGTTGACTTAATATTACCTAACCCAACTATTAAATACTTAGTTTTTAAATTACAATTATACATCTTTAAAAACTTTTCTAACTCTTCTTTAAAAACTAGTGATACCATGTCTTTATGATCAGTATCAGTAATATCACTAAATTCTAACGTAACATAAGAATAAGAATCATCTAATATTAAGCTTACGTTAACACCTTTATTTACATAAGTTTTTCTTTCTTTATTACTTTTTAATTCTTTATTATCATCAAGTACCATATCAGTTCTAAGTTCATATTTTTTTAAATCTATACTATGCATTTTATTCACCTCATCTATATTTTTATCAAAAATTACTATTTTTATTGCATTTTTAATATTTTTTTGATAAACTATAAGAAGTTATGTACCCAGGAGGTGAGAATATGCCAAATATTAAGAGTGCTAAAAAAAGAGTTAAAGTTTCAAACAGTAACCATAAATCAAACATTGATGTTAAAGGTGCTATGAAAACTGCAGTAAAAAAAGCTTTAAAGGATTTAAATGAAGAAAACGTTAAAATAGCTAATAAAAGAATCGACAAAGCTCTTAACAAGGGAATTATTAAAGACAATAAAGCATCTCGTATTAAATCAAGTCTTGCTAAAAAAATAAATGAAACGAAGTAATTTTACTTCTTTTTTTTTATGTTTATTGATATAATATTTATGGTGATAGAATTGAATAAAATAGCTAAAATAGTTGTAACTATAATTATATTTGGATTAATACTTATATTTTACATTATAAAAAAAGATGATATAGAAAGTAACGTTACTTATCTTTATAATAAGTATTTAGTACCTGAAATAAGACAAGAACTAGTAAGTAATGATTATATAAAAAAAGAAGATTACGAATTTGTACAAATATATAATGATACAAATGTAACAAATAAAAAAGAACTTAAAAATGCAATATACACATTTTTAGATGCTGGATATAATGAATATAAATTTAAGTGTGATACAAAATATGAAAACTGTATAACAGATACAAAAGAAATGGTAAATAACAAAACATTATTAACTGATATATCAAATTTTGTTCATCCATATAATACTTTTAATAAGATTAAAACATCAATTACTAACTCAGGTATAGTTACATTAAAAAAGACAGTTAAATATGATAATAATATGATAAATGCTTTAAATAAAAAAGTAGATGAAATATACAAAGAAAATTATGATTCATCTAAAAGCGTTAAAGAAAACATAAAAACATTTCATGATTATATAATAAATAATACATCATATGATAAAGATAATGTTAAAGGAAGTATTAAGTCTGCTTCTACTACTGCTTATGGTGTTTTGTTTAATAAAAAAGGCATTTGTAGTGGATATACTGATGCAATGCAACTATTCTTAGAAAAAATGGGTGTTAAAAATTATAGAATATCTTCTACTACACACGAATGGAACTTAGTTTATGTAGAAGGAAAATGGTTACATCTTGATTTAACTTGGGATGACCCTATAACTAGTGATGATTCTAGTATTTTAAAAGAAGATTACTTCTTAATTGATACAAACACGCTTATGTCAAAAGAAGATGGTGAACATAACTTTGATTCATCAATATATAAAGAAACTAAAAGCAACTAATATATCTTAGTTGCCTTTTTTTTATGCTTCAATATAATCTATTA
>JALEND010000056.1 GCA_022768045.1 Mycoplasmatota bacterium
CTTGATTCAATGTCTTTTGATACATCAAGCAAATATTTCTTATATGTATCTTTTTTAGCTTTATTTAATCTTGTTATTATTAGGTTTGCTCCTACTATACCCACTATTGCAAGAAGTACTATAACAGCTAACAACTCTATCAATGTAAATCCTCTATAATTTTTCATATTCACCTATAATATAAAAGTAATCTTTAAAAGATTACTTTGTTATATTTAATTCAATTCATTAAAAAGTACCTGTTATTGTGTTATCTTCACTTAATACAGCAGAATTTGGTAATTTTGCTCTTTTTTCATTGGATGATTTACATACAAAAACGCCAGTTGAGCCTGTTTTAGTACTGCAATAATATTTTGCTAAATTAATTTTTTTGAAAGTACCATTTTCAGCTGGTTTTACAACAACTTCTGTTTCATAGTTGGTACCTGTATTTTTTAGAGTGACCTTTAAAGATATTTCACTACTGTTATAGTCATATAAACCTTCGCATTTTGTTGTAGTACTTTCATCATTACAATCTGCAGTTCCTTCTATCTGACCAGCAGCAACTTCTTTTACTATATCTCTATAGTCATTTACGAATGTATCTACTTTACCTTTATTTAATCTTGTTATTATTAGGTTTGCTCCTACAACACCTACTATAGCTAGTAATACGATAACAGCTAGTAATTCTATTAAAGTAAAACCTTTCTTGTTTTTTATTATTTTTTTCATTCTATTTTTCCTCCTATTTTTTACAATATCATAATAGCATTTTATAATTATTATTGTCAATATTTTTTATTTTGTTTTTAGAATGTTTACATATTTTTGACCGTATTTTTTGTTTTTATATACATATAAATTATTATATTTATCATAATCTATATTTAGTGTTGTTTCACATACTATTAATCCTTCTTTTGATAGTATGTTTATATTTTTATTTATTATACTTAGTACTTTGTCAATCTCATTTGTATTATATGGAGGATCTAAGAATATAATATCAAATACTTTATTTTCTTTTATAAAATCATTTAATTTATTTATAGCATCACCATTTATTACGTAAGCATTTGTTATTTTTAAGTCCTTTATATTGTTATTTATTACTTTTATAGCATCTTTACTTTTATCTACTAAGTATGCTTTATTAGCATAGTTAGATAGCGCTTCAATAGCTAAATTACCACTTCCTGAGTATAAATCTAATACAATACTATCTTTTATATAATCTTGTATACTTGCAAATACTGATTCTTTTACTCTATCCATTGTAGGTCTTGTGCCATTTAAATCATAACCTAGTAATTTTTTACCTTTATATTTACCACTTATTACTTTCATATATACCTCTATTTTGTTATTTTATTTATTCTATCATTAATATGCAATATAAGCATATTTATATCGTTTTGTATAGACAAATACTCTTTTATAAGTTTATTATCCATTAAGCTTTTTTTAGCCTCTATAAAGTCTTCTTTTACGTTATATTTATCATATAACATTTTAGCATTATTAAAACTCTTAATTAAACTTAATGCTTTATCATCACTTCTTATTTCTTTTATTATTTTTTTTAATCTTATTATTTCATCTTCTTTTTCTATATCATCTATTATATCAAATACTTTATCTTGCATACCTTATCACCTTAATACATCTATAAATTTACTAACCATTTGTATTTTATCCATTACATTATTTATTTTATCAGACATTCTTAATTTATACTTTTCTTTTACTTCTTTTATAAACTCATCTATCATATCTGGATTTCTATTTAATATTTTATACCAATATGAATTATAACGCAAATACCTTTTATATGTATAATTATTATCTAGAAGAATTTTTATTCTCGTTTCCATTAATCTTCAAACTTCTTAAATAATTGTCTTGGCGTATAACTTTCTTTAGCAGATGCATTATCCTTAGTAACTAATCCTTGCAATAACTCTACAGCTTTTTGCATACTATTAACTCCTTTTTGTACTTCATTCATATCTACTTTTTTAATAGTATCTATAAAAGATGATAAATTAAATTTATCAGAACTTGTTTTATATTTACTCCAAACGGCCTCATCTTCTCCATATAAATACCACTGTTCATAAAACTTTTGCCAAGTCATCTTACCATTATTAACATAATTTATTAACTCTGGTCTTTTTTTTACAAATAGTTTAAATTCTTCTTTCATGATAATCACCTAGTATAATTTATGTCTTTTAATGAATAAATTTTCATAAAAAAAGAAAACTATTTTTTATAGTTCTCTTGTGATATTAATAGTACGCATAATTTCACTTCTCATTTAAATTGCAACGTACTTTTTGACGTACATCAAGTATTTAATAATATTATTTAAATTTTATACATTAACTTTATCTTTTATCTTCTTTATTACTTTTTTCTCTATTCTAGATATGTAACTTTGAGATATATTTAACTTTTCTGCTAGTTCTTTTTGAGTTATTTCCTTAGTGCCAAATAAACCATATCTTAATTTCATTATTTCTTTATCTCTTGTAGGTAGTTTATTTATTTCATTTAATAATATTCTTTTTAAGTCATCATCTTCTAATTGTTTTGTTACTATATCAGGTTCTGTACCTAATATATCTTCTAATTTCAACTCATTTCCTTCTGCATCATATGATAATGAGTCTTCTAATGATACATCAAGTGCTCTTTTCTTATTTTTTCTTAAGTACATTAATATTTCATTATCTATACATCTTGATGCGTAAGTAGCTAATTTTATATTCTTATTCATCTTATAAGTATTAATTCCTTTAATTAATCCTATTGTACCTATACTTACTAAATCTTCTAAGTCTATTTTAGTATTTTCATACTTCTTAGATAAATATACTACTAATCTTAAATTATGTTCTATAAGCTTATTTTTAGCATTAATATCTCCATTTTGAAATAATAATAAATATTTTTCTTCATCTTCTTTTGATAGAGGTTCTGGTAATATATCAGATGCTCCAACAAAGAATATACTATTTACCTTTCTAAATAACTTTTTAATAAAACTAATAATTTTTTTCATTTATATCACCCTTTCTAATAATTTTGCTATGCAATAATAAATCTACATCACCCATATTAAAATTATTG
>JALEND010000058.1 GCA_022768045.1 Mycoplasmatota bacterium
AAATAATTGGAGGTTAATATGCGTGCTAATGAAAATGAAACTGAAAAAGAAGGCAAGAAAAAAAGAAAATTAAAGTTAAAATTTAGAACTAAATTATTTATACTAATAATCTTAATAGTTTTATATTCTTTTACGCTTGGAACAAAAATAATTGTAACAAAGGAATATAAAATAAAGACAAATAAACTATCAAGTGATTATCATGGGTTTAAAATTTTACAGTTTTCTGATTTACACTACGGTTCTTCTATACACAAGAAAGAAGTGAAAAATCTTGTATCAAAGATAAATGCTGCTAAAGCTGACATAGTAATATTCTCTGGAGATTTAATAAATAAGAATTATAAAATTGAAAATAATGAAAAAGAATTTTTAAAAAACGAATTAAAAAAAATAGATTCAGAATATGGCTGCTTTTATGTTACTGGTGAAGAAGATGATTCTTCTGCAACTTCAATATTAAATCTAGCTGGATTTATAGATTTAGAAAATAGTGAACAGCAAATATTCGGTAGTAAAAGCGATTCTTTCTTATTAATAAGTTCTACATCAAAAAAATACTTTGAGTCTAACCCTACACCACCTAGCTTTAAAATATTAGTTATACATAATCCAAGTGATTATGATAAGTATGAAGACTTTAATTTTGATGTTGTATTATCAGGACATACACATAATGGTCAAATAAACATTTATGGACTTAAAAATATCATTATTAACGGAAAATATAAAAATGATTATCAAAAAATCGGAAACACCAAATTATATATTAATCGAGGAATTGGTACAAGTAAAATAAAAGCAAGGTTATTTGATGAACCAACTATAAATTTATACAGAATATACACAAAATAAAGCATCATTACGATGCTTTTTCTTTTACGGTTGGTATAATTATTTGCACTTTAGTTCCCTTACCCACTTTTGAATCATATATCATTTTACCTCCATGCCTTTCTATTATCTCTTTTGAAAAACAAACTCCAAGCCCAGTTCCATTCTTTTTTGTAGTATAAAAAGCACTACCTACTTTACTTAAAGTTTCTTTATCCATCCCAATACCATTATCCTCTATTTCAATTACATAATTTTTTTTCTTTAAGTATGTTTTTAGTGTGATAGCACCAGTATTTTCAATAGATTCCTTTGCATTTTTAATCACATTTATAAGTACTTGTTTTAGTCTATCATAATCTGCTTCTATGAATATTTCCTTAGCTAAAACATCAGATGAAAATGTAATTTTATCATTAAATATAAGCTTCATTTCATCACAAACATCATCAAGTAGCATTTCTGTATCTACAAAGGATTTTCCAATTTCAAGTTTCGATATATCAGAAAAATCTTTTAGCAGCATAAGTGTTCTATTTATTTCTTCTCTAATTATTCCAACATATCTATTTGATTTAGCAACATTATTTGCATCAAACATGTCTAAGTATCCCTTACATACAGCAAGGGGATTTTTTATTTCATGTGTAATTCTAAATAGTGATTGATATAATTTTTTTTCTTTAAAAACTTCTCTTGATTCCATGTATAATTTAATTATCATTTCTACCCTAGAATAAGCTTTTGTTGCTAGATTAAATATAATATACATAAAAATACATATTGCTAGTAATAAAAATATATTAAAATTTAAAAATTCAAATACAATAGCTACAAAATAAGTTGTTAAAACCATTAAGACAAATGATTTAATTGGTGGAAAATCACCTATGTTTGTTAATAAATAAAAGCCTAAATATTGAACAATGTAAAACGTAAAATTAAGTTCAAAAAAATTATTTAAACAATAAGGTATAAAAACAGATAATATTAAACTTGAAATTTTTCTTTTTTTTACCAACGCAATTAAAAGTGGAATGTTAATTAAAAAAGCAGATAAATATGTATTTGTTTTAAAACTGTAACATAAATAAACACTTGATATTAAAGCTAAGTCTAAAAATATTTTTCTTTCTTTGTCTTCTAATGCTCTAGTATATACTAAATATAAAAAGTATAATACAATTGGAAATAATAAATGTATAAAATCTAAAAAAAATAGTGTCATGATGTTTCTCCTCTTTTCTAGAAAAAGCATACCATAACACTAC
>JALEND010000018.1 GCA_022768045.1 Mycoplasmatota bacterium
AGCTTCATCTATTAAATTCAAACTTTTTTCAATACCTATTTTTTCAACTATATCATCTGATTTTCTAACACCTGCTGTATCTATTAAGTTAAGTTTTACACCACCTACTATAATACTTCCTTCAACTATATCACGGGTTGTTCCTTTTACATCTGTTACAATGGCCTTTTCTTCTTCTAATAAAGCATTTAAAAGACTTGATTTACCAACATTTGGTTTTCCTAAAATAACTGTTTTAATTCCATCTTTTAATATTTTTCCATCTTCTGATAATTTTAATGTCTTTAATAATTTTTCCTTTATTATACTAACCTTTTCCTTTATTTTATTTATTGTTACTACTTCTATATCATCATACTCTGGATAGTCAATGTTTACTTCTATATTAGATATTAGGCTTATTATGACTTCTCTAGTATCTTCTATTAACTTAGAAACATTACCAGATAACTCATTAATAGCCATTTTTCTTGTAAGTTCTGTTTCTGAATTAATTAAATCCATTACACCTTCAGATTCCGTTAAATCTATTCTACCATTTAAGAAAGCTCTTTTAGTAAATTCACCGGGTTCTGCCATTCTGCATCCTTCTAAAAGTAATATTTCCATTATTTTGTTTACAACTGCAATTGAACCATGAGTATTTATCTCTATTACATCCTCTTTTGTATAAGTTTTGGGAGCTTTCATAATTGATAGTAAGACTTCATCTATAATCTCACCATTATATACTATATGACCATAATTTATGGTATGACTTGATACTGTTTTTAAATCTTTACCATCAAATAAAGGGTTTACTATTTTTATAGCATCAACACCTGATACTCTAATAATAGATATTGCACCTTCTCCTAACGCTGTTGATATTGCAACTATTGTATCATTCATAATGCTACACCTCCTTAGTATATAATCCCGTTTTCTTTTTTATAGTCTTCAAATAATTTAATACAATTTTCTCTATCAATTTTAGTTAAATTAATTAGATTACTATTTTTTTCTTTTAAGTATTCATATATAACATCATCTCTAAAACCTATTTTAGAGGCATCTTTTTTATCACACCCAAAATAAACTTCTTTTATATTAGCCCAAATTATAGCTGATAAACACATTGGACAAGGCTCACACGTTGTATATAAAATATACCCATTTAAATCATACGTTCCTAGTTTTTTGCAAGCATTTCTTATTGCTTCTACTTCTGCATGTGCTGTTGGATCATTATTTTTAATAACACTATTATTACACACTGATATTATTTTTCCTTCTTTTGACATTATTAATGCACCAAATGGTCCACCTTCTTTTCTACTTAATCCATCTCGTGCCTTGTCAATAGCTAAATTCATAAATTTATTCATAATTACACCTCTAAATTAACAAAATTATAACATAAAAAAAGAAATATTTCTATTTCTCTACTGGTTTTATTACAACACATCTATTAGGTTCTTCACCTGTACTTTCTGTTTTTACACCATCAAAATCTGCTAATCTACTATGAACAAGTCTTCTTTCATAAGAATTCATACTGTCCATTTTTACTTCTATATTAGTTCTTATAACATCTTTTGCAAGTTTAACAGCTAGTCTTTCAATGTTTTTTTGTTGTTTTATTTTATATTCTTCAACATCTAAAATAATATTTATTTTTATATTTAATTTATTTTTTATTGTTTGTCTTAATAATTGTTGCATAGAAGACATCGTTCTACCATTTTTTCCTATTAAAATAGCATTATTATCAGAAAACATGTTTATCTTTATATAATTATCTCTTTTTTGAACTTCAAGCTCTGCATTTATTCCCATTAAGTCTAAAACGTTTTTAAGATAATTTTTAGCATATTCAACTACGTCTTCTTTTAATATTATATTTAAAGTATATTTTTTTGATTTGAATAATCCACCTGAAACAGTTTCTTCTACATTATAATATACTTCATCTTGTGATGCATTTAATTCATTTAAAGCTTTATTTAATAATTCTTCTTTATTTTTTCCTTCAAAAACTTTATTTTTTAATTCTAGCACTATTACCACTCCTTGCTACTAATAAATTTTGAATAACCGTAAATAAACTTGAAGTTATCCAGTATAAACCAATTGCTGTAGATAATGAGAATGAACTTATTGTTATAACAACAACCATCATGTTCATCATCATCTTAGTAGAACCCATCATAGGATTATTAGAATCAGTTTGTGTATTATTTCCATTTTGTTTAAATGAGAAATATGTTACTAAAGCAACAAGTATTGGTATTATTAAATAGAATATTTTTCCATTTGATAATGCAAATAATGGTGTTGTACCAAGCTGTAATCCCAAGAAGTTTCCTTCAAATATACCAGGAGTTCTATTTATAGCTTCTAAAAATGCAATAAATAATGGAAGTTGTATTATTGCAACTAAGCAACCTGACATCATTGATATATTATATTTTTTATAAATAGCCATCATTTCTTGTGATTTTTGAATCATTGCTTGTTGGTCATCAGCTTTTTTTGCATATTTTCTTTCTAATCTTTGTAACTCTGGTTGAGCTTTTTTTAAATTTTCTGATTGCATAGCTGTTTTTCTAGTAAATGGGAATAATATTAATCTTATTACTAATCCAGCTAATATAACAGCAAGACCAAAGTTTTTAACTAAATATCCAAGTTTTAATATTAACCATGCAAGTGGTTTTATAAATATGTTATCCCATAAGCCATCACTCGCAGTTATTTTTGGAGTAAAATTTTTACAATTTACTAATTTTTTTGTATTTATCTTATTTTCGTTATATAACTTAACAAGTTCTTTATTTTCTGGTTTACATAAAATGTTTTCTGTTAAGGTCTGACCTGTTGCATTTTTACCCTTATCATATTTTACCACTGTCTTTGTTTTTTTACCCTTATCATTTGTTTTTTCAACAACTAGCTGTTTAGTACATCCAGTTAATAAAAAAACTAGTAAAAAAACTACAAATATCTTACCTATTTTTTTTAGTTTTTTCATCTAGTTACTTTCTCCTATCTATTATTATTTTAAAAACACTAATTAAATCCTCTTTTAATTCTAAATACTCAGCGTCTGCACCACTTTTCTTCAATATAATTATATAATCTTTGTTTAAAAATTGCAACTTACTTTTATCAATTATATCCTTTATTCTTCTTTTATATTTATTTCTTTTGTAAGCCTTCCCTATTTTTTTAGAAACACAAACACCAAACCTATATTTATCTAAATTGTTATCATTAATATATATATAGAAATATTTAGATTTTACTTGTCTTTTATTTTTAAAAGCTTTATCAAAATCTTTTTTTTCCTTTACTATGTTCTCTTTTTTCATATATACCTCTTATATAACAAAAAACCACTTACTCATTAATAAGTGGATTTATGCTGATAATTTTTTACGTCCCTTTGCTCTTCTTTTATTTAAGATACTTGTTCCAGCTTCTTTTCTTGCTCTAAAACCATGATCTTTTGTTCTCTTATGATTACTTGGTTGAAAAGTTCTTTTCATAATTACACCTCCAGCTCTTTTTAAAAACACGTTTATTATACGTGTTATTCGGTCAATTGTCAACCTTTTTAATACACAGTGTCCATTTTAATTAAAACATTATAATCTTTATAATCTTTTTATTGTGGATAAATTATTTATCCCTATTTTGCATTCCCTATTTCATATATATTATAGAGCCTATTAGCATTCTATTTATTTATGCAACATTCTCTGTTTTATATATGACTTATCACATCTTAATTATAAAAATTAAGAAAAAAGTTTAGAGATATTCTCAAAATGATTAGACATATATCTAATCCGACATAATTTTTTTACAATATAATGATAACATAAATTATTGATTTTGATTAATTTTTTCCACTTTTTTTTAAAATAACTTTACACATAATAATTTAGTTAATCACAGACTTTTCAACATATTTTTTTAAATTTTTCCTTATAATATAAGGGTTTAAGTGTTTTTCAATAGGTTGTGGAAAACTTTGTGAATTAAAAACTTTTTATTTACAATTTTTTTCTGTGGATTTGTTAATTTTCACAAAATTTGTTGATATATAAAGGTTTTACCTGTGGAAAACTCTTGTGGAAAAGATATTTTAATTTTAAAACATTGTATTTAATTAAAAATTTTGGTAAAATATAAGCAAATAACTCGTCTTTTAGGGGGAAAGGAGGGTACTTATGAACGTAGAATCTCTATGGGAAAATTTCCTAGAAAAAATAAAATCACGAATTTCTTCATTATCGTATGAAACGTGGTTTAAGACTACTAAATTAGTTTCTCTTGATAATAATATAGCAAAAGTATTAGTTGATTTACCAATACAAAAGAAGCAATTGCAAGAAGTTTGGTATAAAACAATAGTAGAAGTTTTTAGTGAAATTACTAATACTAGTTTTGATTTTGAATTTGTTTTAGAAGATGAAATGGAGCTAACTAATAATATCCCTGTGGAAAACATAGGGGTACCAATTAATACACCAGAAAAATCTAATTTAAATAGTAAATACACTTTTGATTCCTTTATAGTAGGGGATAGTAACCGTTTTGCGTACATGGCAGCTGTTTCTGTTGCACAAAACCCAGGAAAAGCATATAATCCTTTATTTATATATGGTAGTAGTGGACTAGGAAAAACGCATCTGATGCACGCAATAGGTAACTTTATCATTGAAAACTCAAATAAAAAAGTTATATATGTTACAAGTGAACAATTTATATCAGATTTCTTAAATATGAATAAGAAAGATGAAAATGGCACAAACTTTAACTATATTGATATATTCAAGAATAAATATAGGAAAGTAGATGTTTTAATAATTGATGATATTCAATTTTTAGGTGGAGCAACACAAACACAACAAGAATTTTTTAATACTTTTAATGATTTATATGATGATAATAAACAAATAATAATCTCATCTGATAGATCACCTGATGATTTAAAGAAATTAGAGGATAGATTAAGAACAAGGTTTAATTGGGGATTAAGTGTTAATATTTATCCACCGGATTATGAAATGAGAATAGAAATTCTTAAAAAGAAGATAATAGGGCAGAACATGACTGGTACAATAAGTGATGATGTAGTAGCTTATATTGCTAATAACTGTGATTCTGACGTAAGACAATTAGAAGGTGCATTAACTAGAGTAATAGCTTATGCTACAATGTTTAATACACAAGATATTGATTTAAACTTAGCAATTGATGCTCTAAAAGATTATTTATCTAAGGCTTCATTTACAAAAAATAATATACAAAAAATTCAACAAGTTGTTGCAGAATATTATAATATTACAGTAGAAGATTTAAAATCAAAGAAAAGAAAGGCATCTATTGCTTTTCCAAGGCAAATTGCTATATACTTGTGTAGAACTCTTACAAATGAATCGTTTCCTAAGATAGGAATTCAGTTTGGTGGAAGAGATCATTCAACAGTTATGCACTCAGTTGATAAAATAGAAAATGAGTTAAAAACTAATCCACAGTTTAAAAATATACTAGAAAATTTAAAAAGTAAGATATAAAAGTGGATAAGTTTAAAAATATCAACTTATCATGTGGAGAAAAAATAGTCGATTTTTGTTTATTTATAAAGGAATTATTAGTTTATCCACACAATCCACAGTAATAATAATAAAATAATATATAAAAGGAGAATATAATATGAAATTTCAAATAAAAAAAGAAGTATTTTTAAAAGGATTAAATAATGTAAGTAAGGCATTATCAACAAAGAATTTAATTCCTATATTATCTGGTATTAAATTAAACTTAACTAATGAAGGGTTATTTTTAACAGCTAGTGATAATGATATTGGTATTGAAACATTTATTCCAGCTGATAAATTAGAAAAAATAGAAGAAACAGGTAAAACAGTTATTCAAGGTAGATACTTATTAGAAATAATTAGAAAGTTAGAAAGTAGTGTTATAAATATTACATTATTAGATGACATTAAAGTATTAATATCTTGTGGAAAATCTGAATTCAATTTAAATTGTATGGAATATGATGAATTTCCTAATTTAAATATGGAAGAACAAAAAGATCCTATAGTTATAAAAGAAGAAGATTTTAAAGATATAATTAATAAGGTATCATTTGCAGTTTCTACACAGGAAACAAGACCTATTTTAACTGGTATTAACTTTAAAATAAAAGATGATAAATTAGAATGTGTTTCAACTGATTCATATAGACTTGCTAAAAAGACATTAAAGATAGAGAGTAATATAAAAGAAGAAGTAAATGTTGCTATTCCAGGAAAAAATTTAATTGAGTTAACAAAAATATTAGAGAATGATAAAAAAAATATAGAAATGCATATATTTAGTAATAAAGTATTATTTAAATTTGAAAATACTATGTTTCAAACTAGGGTTTTAGGTGGAAATTTTCCAAATGTTGAAAGATTAATACCTGATACTTTTGAATTAGTTGTTAAACTTAATAAAAACGAGTTTTACAATGTTATTGATAGAGCAGCATTACTTACTAGTGAAAAGGATAAAAACATTGTTAAATTTGAATTAAACGATGGAGAATTGCTTGTATCTTCTAATACACCAGAAATAGGTAAAGTAGAAGAAAAGATGTCTGTTGAAAAGAATACAGACGAAAACATAAAGATAGCATTTTCTTCTAGATTTATGATGGATGCATTAAGAACAATAAATAGTGAAGATGTTTTATTGAATTTTAATGGTGATGTTAAACCTATTATTATATTGGATGAAAGGGATAAAAACTTATTGCAACTTATTTTACCAATTAAGACCTATTAATAATTAATTAGCTTTAAGCTAATTTTTTTTGTTATAATAAATAAGGTGATGTTAAATGAGGTTGAAAATTGTTAATTCCACAGTAAAAGATGGGAATATGTCCTTAAATTATGGAAAAAAAGAAGAAGTTCTCCACAATAGAACTAATTTTTTTAAGAAAAATAATATAAATAACTTCATTAAAATAAAACCGATATATAAAGATAATATTATTATATTAGTGGATAATGATATTAAAAATAAAGAGATAGAAGCGGATTGCATTATTACAAATGTGCCTAATTTATTTTTACATCTGTATTTTGCAGACTGCATTCCAATGACTGTTTTTGATAAGAAAAACAATATTTTAGCTTTTGCTCACATGGGATGGCAAAGCATAGAGGCTAATTTACATAAAAAAGTAATAGAAAAAATGATAAATACTTTTAATTCTAATATAAAAGATATCGAAGTTTATCTAGGACCATCTATTAAAGCATCATCTTATATAATAAATACACCTTCTCAGTTAAAATATGAAGAGTGGTTACCATATTTAAGACATATTAAAAATGATTGCTATCAAATAGATTTAAATGGGTATATCTTAGATTATTTAAAAAAAATAGGTGTTAAAAACATAAACATAAGTTCAATTGATACAGCAAAAGATAAAGAATATTATTCTCATTATAGATGTAATTATATAAAAAAAGACGAAAAAGAAGGTAGGTTTATAATGGGAGTAATGATGGAAGAAAAATAAATTTTCTTCTTTTTTTATACTTTATACTTAAAAAATGACAATAAATTTAAAAATGCTGTGGATAATAGTTAAATAAATTAAAAAGAGAGGGTTTTGCACATGAAAGAATATATAATAAATAAAAATACTTTAGTAGTTATACCGATAGATGATAAAAGTAGCAGAGTAGTTGAAGTAAAAAAAGAATTGATAGTATATAAAAGTGTATTAAATATAATAAAAAAAAGCTGTATATATTATGGGAGTTCATATAATGGAAGAGTATGTGGTAGTAAGTATATGTTAAATAAATCATCAAAAATTCCCATAATAATAAGTGAAATTAATAATTTAATTTTATTTCCTACTAAGTCGCCTAGAAATAAAAAGTGTTGTTGGCTTTTACTTAGCAATATAAAACATTATAATAAAATTGATATAAATCAAACAATAATAAGGTTTTCTTGTGGAAAAAGTATGAAATTTGGAGTTTCTTATAGGATTATAGATAATCAAGTGCTTCAATCATCGAGATTGAAATATATTTTAGATAAAAAAACATAAAAAATAGCAATAAATTTAAAATAAAGAGCTATTTTGTGGTATAATTAGTATGTATGTAGTAGTGTACTAGAAAGGGTCTTAGGTGGTTATATGGGCTTAAAAATATTAAATTATGTTTTTAAAAGAATTAAAATTAGAAAATTTTCGTAATCTAGAAAATTTAGAACTTAATTTTGATAAAAAAATCAATATATTTGTAGGAAACAATGCCCAGGGAAAAACCAATATATTAGAAAGTATTTATTTTCTTGCAATTACAAAATCACATAGAACAAGAAATGAACTAAATTTAATAAAAAAAGACACTTTATATACAAAAGTATCGGCTTTATATTTAAATGATACTGAAAAACTTAATAGATTATCTATTTTATTAAATGAAAAAGGAAAAAAGGTAGAAGTAAATAATATAATTCAAAAAAAGATAAGTAATTATTTGTCAAATTTGAACGTTATTATGTTTTGCCCTGATGATTTAGATATTGTAAAAGGATCTCCAAGTATAAGAAGAAAATTTTTAAACATTGAATTATCTCAATTAAACAAAGTATATGTATCAAAATTAAAAGAATATAATTTGATACTAAAACAAAGAAATGAATATTTAAAGCAGAAGAATAATGCTAAATTCAATAAAAATTACTTTGATATTTTAACAAAACAAATTATAGAAAAAAACATAGAAATTGTGAAATTTAGATATAAGTTTATAGATGAAATTAATGAATTTTTGGAAGATATTTTTAACAAAATATTTGAAAGTGGAGTATTAAAAATTAAATATAAAAGTTTTATAGAAAAGGAAGATTTGAATAAAAAAGAAGTTAATGATTTATTGTTTAAAAAATTTGAAAGAATTTTTACTAATGAATTATTACAAAAAACAACACTTTTAGGTTGTCATAAGGATGATTTTCAAATGTATTTAAATGATTTATCAGTAATGGATTTTTGTTCACAAGGTCAACAAAGATTGACTATATTATCTCTTAAATTAGCTGAATTAGAGGTTTTTATTAAGAAAAATAATATTTATCCTATAGTTTTATTAGATGATATATTCAGTGAACTAGATGAAAATAAAAAGAATAATATTATAAAATATTTTAATAATAAGATTCAAATTTTTATATCTACTACAGAAATAAACGATATTAAACAAAATTTTAAGGAAAACTCAGATATTTTCGTAGTTGAAAATGGAAAAATTAGTAAGGAGGAATAAATATGGCAGAACAAAATGAACATTATGATGCATCCGATATACAAGTTTTAGAAGGACTTGAAGCAGTAAGAAAAAGACCAGGTATGTATATAGGAACAACCGATGTAAAAGGATTACATCACCTTGTATGGGAAATAGTAGATAATGCTATAGATGAATCACTAGCAGGATACTGTAATAATATAGAAATAGTAATAAATAAAGATAACTCAGTAACGGTAAAAGATGATGGTAGAGGTATACCAGTTGATATACATCCAAAAACAAAAATTTCAACTGTTGAAACTGTTTATACGGTTTTACATGCTGGTGGAAAGTTTGGTGGAGGCGGATATAAAGTATCTGGAGGACTTCACGGTGTTGGTGCATCAGTTGTTAACGCGTTGTCTAAATGGGTAGAAGTAACAGTTTATAAAAATGGTAAAATTTATAAAATTAGATTTGAAAATGGAGGACATACAAAAGAACCTCTTACTGTAATTGGAGAATGTGAATCAAGTAGAACTGGTACTTGGGTTACATTTAAACCGGATCCAGATATTTTTGATACTGATGTTTTTGATTACGAAACCTTAAAAGTTAGGGTAAGAGAGCTTGCTTTCTTAAATAAAGGTTTAAAAATAACATTAAGAGATGATAGAGATGATGAAGATACTACTGGAGAAACATTCTTATACGAAGGTGGAATATCAGAATATGTAAGGTTTATAAATCAAGGAAAAACTCCTATACATGATGATGTAATTCACTTAGAAGGTACGGAGGATAATGTATTTTTTGAAGTAGCTTTACAATATAATACCGGTTATAATGATAATATTTATTCATTTGTTAATAACATTAATACTCATGATGGTGGAACACATGAAGAAGGTGTAAAAAGAGCTTTAACAAGGGTAATTAATAATTATGCGAGAAAAGCAGGTATTTTAAAGGACAAAAGCGATTCTCTAACAGGAGATGATGTTAAAGAAGGTATAACTATGATTATATCTTGTAAGCATCCTAATCCACAGTTTGAAGGTCAAACAAAAGGAAGATTAGGTAATTCAGAAGTAAGAAAATTAGCTGATAAGGTATTTGCTGAAGGATTTGAGAAATTTTTATTAGAAAATCCAGATGAAGCTAAAATTATAATAAATAAAGCACTTTTGGCATCGCGTGCAAGAAATGCTGCAAAAAAAGCTAGAGAAATAACAAGAAAAAGTGATTTAACAACAACAAATTTCTTTGGTAAATTATCAGATTGTAAAAGTAAAGATCCAAAAGTATCTGAAATATTTATAGTCGAGGGAGATTCAGCTGGTGGGTCTGCCAAAAAAGGTAGAGATTCAATGACACAAGCTATACTTCCTTTAAGAGGTAAAATATTAAATGTTGAAAAAGCTAGATTAGATAGAGCCTTAGGAAATGAAGAAATTAGAACTATAATAACTGCATTTGGTACAGGAATAGGTGATGAATTTAATCTAGAAAAATTAAGATATGACAAAATCATAATTATGACCGATGCCGATGTTGATGGAGCTCATATCAGAGTATTATTATTAACTCTATTTTATAGATTCTTTAAGCCAATTGTTGAGGCAGGACATGTTTATGCTGCACAACCTCCTTTATTTAGAATAATGCATGGTAAAACAAGAAAATATGTATTAGATGAGGAAGAAAAAGAAGCATATTTAGCATCATTACCAGAAAATGTTAGATCAAAAGCTGAAATAGCTAGAATGAAAGGTCTTGGTGAAATGGATGCAGAAGAATTAAATGAAACAACAATGGATATTGAAAAGAGAACATTAAGAAAAATAACTGTTGATGATTGTGTAGTAGCAGATTCTATGTTTACTAAGTTGATGGGAGAAGAAGTAGAGCCAAGAAGAAAATTTATAGAAGAAAATGCACAATATGTTAAGAATTTGGATATATAGGAGGTGACTTAGATGGAAGAAAATAATAATATAAATGAAAAAGAAAAAGAATATGGTGGAATATTTCATGAAAGAGATAGTCATGCAGAAAATGATATAGTAAAAGAAATTTCAGATTCTTTTCTTGATTATTCAATGAGTGTAATAACATCTCGTGCAATACCAGATTTAAGAGATGGGTTAAAACCAGTACATAGAAGAATATTATGGTCTATGTTTGAAGAAGGAAATACACCAGATAAGCCACATAAAAAATCAGCTACTACAGTTGGTTATGTAATGGGACATTATCATCCACACGGAGATTCATCTATATATGAGGCGATGGTAAGATTAGCTCAAGACTTTAACCAAAGATATATGATGGTGGATGGACATGGTAACTTTGGTAATATAGAAGGAGATGGTGCTGCAGCATATCGTTATACAGAAGCACGTTTATCAAAAATATCTTTAGAAATGTTAAGAGATATAAGAAAAGATACCGTAAATATGGATCCAAACTTTGATGAAACAAGTTTAGAACCAACAGTTTTACCTTCTAGATTTCCTAATATCTTAGTCAATGGTTCGATGGGAATTGCAGTAGGTATGGCAACAAATATACCACCACATAATTTATCCGAAATAATAGATGGATGTGTTGCATTTATTGATAATCCAGATATAGACACATTAGGATTAATGCAATATATTAAAGGGCCAGATTTTCCAACAGGTGGCATAATATTAGGTAATTCAGGTATAAAAAAAGCATATGAAACTGGTAGAGGTTCCATAACAATAAGAAGTAGAGCAACTATTGAAGAAAAAAAGAACCATAGTCAAATAGTTGTTACAGAAGTACCATATGGTGTTAATACTTTAGAATTAAAAAATAAGGTAGCTGAATTAGTTCACAATAAAATAATAGATGGTATTTCTGATTATCATACTGATTTAAAAGATGGCGTTAAAATAACAATTACTTTGAAAAAGGATGCAAATCCTCAGGTTGTATTAAATAATTTATATAAACATACTAATTTTCAAATAAATTATGGTATTATTTTTCTTGTAATTGATAATGGAACACCAAAAACATTAGGTTTGAAAGATATAATTTCAAAATATATAGATCATCAAAAAGAAATAATAATCAGAAGAACAAGATATGATTTAAAACAAGATGAAGCTAGAGTTCATATATTAGAAGGATTAAAAATAGCTTTAGATAATATTGATGAAGTAGTAAGTATAATAAGAAATTCAGACTCTGATTTAGATGCTCAAGAAAAATTAATGAGCAAGTTTAAATTATCTGAAACTCAGGCTAAAAGTATATTAGACATGAGATTGAAGAGATTGACTGGATTAGAAAGAGGAAAAATAGAGGCAGAATTAGATGAATTATTGAAAGAAATTCAAGAATTGAAATCTATTTTAGAATCAAATGAAAAAGTGATGGAAATAATTAAATCAGAATTATTGGATATAAAGAAAAAATATGGAGACGAAAGAAGAACTTCTATAGATATGACTGCAATAGATTATATAGAAGATGAGTCTTTAATTCCTGTAGAAGATATAATAATAGCATTAACTAAAAAAGGTTACATAAAAAGAATGTTAACTAGTACATATAAATTACAAAATAAAGGTGGAGTAGGAATAAAAGGTATGTCCACAAACGAAGAAGATTTTGTTGATATATTAAAATCAGGTACTACACACAATTATGTATTATTCTTTACTAATAAAGGAAAGGTTTATAGAATAAAGGGTTATGAAGTTCCTGAATATTCAAGACAATCAAAGGGATTACCTATAATTAATCTATTACCTATTGAAAAAGATGAAAAAATTAATAATATTTTATTAGATTCAGGTGATGAAGATAATAAGTATTTGATTATTACAACTAAAAAAGGACTAGTAAAGCGTACGAATGTTTGTGAATTTGAAAATATTAGAAAAAACGGTAAAATTGCAATTTCACTAAGAGATGATGATGAAGTCTTATCAGTTCATTTTACCACTGGAAATGATGATATTGTAATTGCATCAAATGACGGTAGAATGATAAGATTTAATGAAAATGAAGTAAGAATTATGGGAAGAACAGCCGGCGGTGTTAAGGGTATTGAATTATCTAATGATTGTTTCTGTGTCGGAGCAGAAATAGCAACAGAAGGTCAAGACGTACTTGTTGTAACAGAAAAAGGTTATGGTAAAAAAACAGATATAAATGAATATAGATTAACTCATAGAGGAAGTAAAGGAGTTAAAACTCTAAATATAACTGAGAAAAATGGAACAATCGTATCATTTAAAACAATTAATGATAATAAAGATGTAATGATTATTACTGATCAAGGTATAGTAATAAGAATTTCTGCTGACAAAGTATCTAAAATGAGCAGGGTAACTCAAGGAGTTAAACTAATGAATTTAAGAGAAGGTCAAAAAGTTTCAACTGTGTCAATAGTTGATAAAGAAGATGAATTTTCAGAAGAAATAAAAACTTCAGAAGAAAACGATAATATAAATGATACACCAGCAGAGTAAAAGTAATGTTTCACGTGAAACATTACTTTTTTATTAAATAAACTTGATTAATTTTTAATTATATAATAAAATAATATTGCACAACGGAAATGTTGGAACCAGGTCAGGATTGAAAGATAGCAGCCTTAACAACCTCTATTCGTGTGTGCTTTTTAATTTAAGGTGAAAAATGAATGATAAATATATGGAAATAGCTATAAATGAAGCAAAAAAAGCAAAAAAATCTGGCGAAGTTCCAGTTGGAGCTGTTATAGTTAAAAATGATAAAGTAATTGCAAAAGCGCATAATTTGGTTGAAAAAAAACACAATTGTTTATTGCACGCAGAATTAATAGCAATAAAGAAAGCTTCAAAAAAGTTAAAAAATTGGAGATTATTAGATTGTACAATGTATGTTACATTAGAACCAGGTAAAATGTGTAAAAATGCAATATCGCTTTCAAGAATTAGTAAAGTAATATATAGTTCTGATTCTAATAATAAAATAAAAATAGATGATAATAATTATTTTAAATATGGAAAATATAAAAACGTTACTGATAATATTATTCAAATATTTTTCAAAAATAAGAGGAATGTTTCACGTGAAACATTAAAAAAGATAAAAGATAAAAGCAGCTAAAATAGCCTTTTATCTTTTATTATTTTTAATAAAATGTTATAATCTATTAGAAGGTGATTTTATGCAATATCAAACATTATATAGAAAATATAGACCTAAAAAATTTGAACAAATATATGGTCAAAAAAATATTGTAAAGACATTATTGAATATAATCAAAAACAATAAATTAACTCATGCATATTTATTTACTGGCCCAAGAGGAACTGGTAAAACAAGTTCCGCAAAATTATTTGCTAAAGCTGTAAATTGTCAAAATAATATAAATGGAGATGCATGTAATGAATGTGATAATTGTTTATCATTTAATTCAAATAGCAATCCTGATATAATAGAAATTGATGCAGCTTCAAATAATGGGGTAGATGAAATAAGAGAAATTAAAAATAATGTTAATTTAGTACCTTCAATGTCAAAATATAAAATATACATAATAGACGAAGTTCATATGTTATCTATAGGAGCTTTTAATGCTTTATTAAAAACTTTAGAAGAACCTCCTGAATATGTTATTTTTATTTTAGCAACAACTGAGCCTCAAAAAATACCTGCAACTATCATTTCAAGATGTCAGAGATTTGATTTTAAATTAATTTCTGATAGTGAAATGAAAAATTGCTTGAGCAATATAATAAATCAAGAAAAAATTGATATAGAAGATGACGCTCTTTTAGAAATAATAAATAATTCTAGAGGGGGAATGAGAGATGCAGTAGGGTTGTTAGATCAAGCATTTGCTTTTTCAGATGGAAAAATAACTAAATCTGATATTGAAAACTTATCAGGTAATATATCCGATGAAGAAACAAATAAATTTATAATGAATATAGTAAATAATAGGCTTGATTTTATTTTACAATTTAGCGAAAAAATATATTCAGATGGCAAAGATTATGAAGTAGTTTTGAATAAGATTATAAATATTCTTCGTGAAAATTTAATTGATTATAAAATAAAACAAAATTGTAACTTAAAAATTAATGATACAAAACTTATATTTTTGATTGATGAATTAGAAAAAATTTACGAAAAAATAATGACATTTTCGAATAAAAAGTTAATATTTGATGTAGGATTAATAGAGTTATTAAATTTAAACATTTCTAATGTTCCACGTGAAACATTAAATAAGAACAATACAAATGATGTTCCACGTGAAACATTAAATAAGAGCAATACAAATGATGTTCCACGTGAAACATTAAATCAAAATAATAAAAAAACATATGTTCCTGACAAAGTTAAAATAAATAATATACTGGTACTAGCTTCTAAAAATGAATTAATGAAATTAAAAGAATCTTGGAAAAAAATTAAAGAATTATTAATATATGAAGAAAATAAAATGATAGTAGGATTGCTTATAAAGTCTATTCCGGTAGCAGTTTCAAAAGAAGGCGTTATTTTAGAGTGTGAAACTGAACAAACAGTAGAAAGAATAAATAATAATTTAGATGGTGTAAAACAAATAATAGAAAAAATATATAACAAATTAGATAATATTATTTGCGTTTCTAAAACATTTTGGACTGAAAATAGACCAATATATGTTGAAAAAATGAAAAATAAAACTATGAAATATATTTCAGAAGAAAATAATAATGAATGTAATATATTAAATGAATTTAAAGAATTCGTTGAAATGGAGGAAAAATAAAATGAATTTACAAAATTTAATGAAACAAGCTCAATCAATGCAAAATAATTTAATGAAGGCAAAAAAAGAAATTGATAGTAAAGAATTTATTGGTAAATCAGAATTAGTAGAGGTAACTGTTTATGGTAATAAAAAAATAAAATCAATAAAAATAAATGAAGATGCATCTTTAGAAAAAGATGATCTTGAAATATTAGAAGATATGATAACTTTAGCAGTTAATGATGCAATGAGTAAAATTGATAAAGAAACAAAAGAAAAAATGGGGAGCCAAGCAGGAATGCTTAGTGGATTAATGTAAAAAATGTATCCAGAAGGTTTTCAAAAAATAATCAATGATTTAAAACTATTACCTGGTGTCGGAGAAAAAACTGCAGTTAGATATGCTTTTTCTCTATTAAAAATGAATGAGGAGAAAACAACGGAAATAGCTGAAGATTTGATTAATTTAAAAAATAATATAACATCATGTGAAATTTGTGGATGTATGTGCGAAAATAATGTGTGTAAATATTGCAATAACGAACAAAATGATAGTAAAATTATATGTGTTGTAGAAAAACAAAAAGATGTTTTTGTTTTTGAAAAAAGCGGAATGTATAACTGTAAATATCACGTGTTAGGTGGGCTTATATCACCAATGGATGGAATAAATCCTGAAGATTTATCAATAAATAAATTATTAAAAAGGGTGGAAAAAGAAAAAATAGAAGAAATTATACTGGCTTTACGACCTGGAATAGAAGGAAGTACAACCTCTTTATATATAAAAAAAATATTAGAATTAAACAAAAACATAAAAATAACTCAAATAGCGCAAGGAATTCCAATAGGGGCAGATATAGATTGTTTGGATGATCTAACTATAGAATTAGCCTTAGAAAATAGAAATGAAATGGTATAAATTTAAATATTATTCATACCTTTTTATGAGGTGAAATATTTAATGATTATACTAAAAATACTAAAAAAAATTATCATAGGATTAGTACTTTTGTTCGGGTATAACACATTTTTATCTTCATTAAATGTAATGATACCTATAAACATATTTACGATAATTTTTTCTTCGTTGTTTGATGTACCTGGAATTATAGGGTTGGTTATGTTATATTTGATTAATTTTTAAGGAGAAAATATGGTAGAATTTGTAGAACATCAGTCAATTTATAATAATATATTAAATAAAATTATAAATAAAAATTTAAATGTACATGCATATATGTTAGTTTGCGATGAAAAAGAAATTTTAAATAAAACTTCTATATTAATGGCAAAATCTTTAATTTGCCATAATAAATTTGATATTAATTGTAAAGAGTGCAATATATGCAAAAGAATAGATAATAATGATTATTCTGAACTACAAATTATTAACCCTATAAATAATAATATAAAAAAAGAAAAAATATTAGAACTTAGAACTCGTTTTCAGGAAAAACCTATAGAGTCTAAAAATAATGTATATATAATAAATGATTGTGAATTTTTAGGTCCTTCGGCAGCAAATTCTATTTTGAAATTTTTAGAAGAACCAGAAAGTAACGTTGTTGGAATATTTACAACTAGAAATTTAAATTCTGTATATGATACAATTAAATCAAGATGTCAGATAATTAAACTAAATAATAATATATCTGAAAAAGAATACATAAGAAGAACCTTAAATTTATCCGATGATGAACAAAAACAGATATTAGAATTTTTCTACTTATTAGAAAAAAATGATAAAATAGAGTTGTTTAATAAGATAGACTCATTAGTGAATATATATAAAGAAAAAGAACAACTTACGAAGTTATTTAATTCTTTGTTATTTATGTATATGGATAAACTTAATTACTTTGTATTTGGTAAATTTAAATATTTTGATTTTATAGATTATGAAAAATTAAAAAAAGAAGAAAATAGCAAAAATATATTAAATCAAATAAATATAATTATGGAAATTTCATCAAAAATAAGCTATAATTTAAACTTGAATTTATTATTTTCAAGTTTAATAATAAAAATGGGAGAGGTATAAAATGATCAAAGTGATAGGAATAAAGTTTGAAAATTCAGGTAAAGTATATTATTTTTCTCCTGGAAATTTAAAAATTAAAAAAAATTATAATGTGATAGTTGAAACAGAACGAGGCATTCAATTTGGAATTTGTGCAACAGGTATAGAAGAAAAAAAAGAAGAAGATATCTATTTACCTTTAAAAGAAGTAACTAGAGTTGCAACAAAAAAAGACGTTGAAGTTAATAAAAAAAATAAAATTGCGTCTCAAAAAGCGTTAGTTTTTTCAAGAGAATTAGTTGAAAAAGAAAATCTAGATATGAAAATATATGATGCCTCCTACACTTTTGATAGAAAAAAACTAATATTTAAATTTATAGCGGACGAAAGAGTTGATTTTAGAAATTTAGCAAAAGTATTGGCTGGAAAATATAAAACCAGAATAGAATTAAGACAAATAGGTGCAAGGGACAAGGCTAAAGAAGTATCAGGACTTGGACCTTGTGGAAGACCACTTTGTTGTTCGGAATTTTTAACTAATTTTGATGGTATTTCAATAAACATGGCTAAAAATCAAGGATTAGCTTTAAATCCAAGTAAAATTAACGGTTCTTGTGGAAGATTGTTATGTTGTTTAGGATATGAAGATGAAATGTATTCTTATTATAAAAGGAATTTGCCTAAAATAGGACAATTAGTTAAAACAAAAGAGTATACTGGAAGAGTAAAAGAACTTTCACCACTAACTAATAAATATAAAATAAAAACAGATGATGATATGTTAATTGAAATAGATGGTAATGAAAAATGGAAGTAGTAAATGATTTATTAAATTATAATAAACTTAAAATAGTTCAGAATACAGATTGGTTTAAATTTTCGTTAGATTCAGTTTTATTAGCAAATTTTGTTCATACAAGACCTAATGATAAAATAATGGATTTTTGTACTGGTAATGCACCTATACCATTATTTTTACAACATAAAGTAAAAAATAAAATATTAGGTGTTGAGTATCAAAAAGAAATATATGAATTAGCTATAAAAAGTGTTTGTATAAATAATTTAGAAGATAAAATAGAAATAATAAATGATGATGTAAAAAACATATCTAACATATATGAAACTGATTCATTTGATATTATTACATGTAATCCACCTTATTTTAAAGTGAATGATAATGCTAAAATAAATGATAATGATATAAAATCGGTAGCAAGACATGAAATAAAACTAAATTTAAATGATATATTTAGTTGTGCAAAAAAAATATTAAAAAACGGTGGATCAATATACATGGTTCATAGAACTGAGAGATTATTAGAAATATTAAATATTATGCAAAAAAATAATATTATGCCTAAAAGAATTTGCTTTATATATCCTTTTGAAGACGCTGACTCAAATATGGTTTTAATTGAAGGCAGAAAAAATGGTAATTTAGGTATGAAAATAACTAAACCTATAATAGTACATGAAAAAAGCGGAGAATATACAAAGCTTATTAATGATATATTTGATGGAGGATTAGAAATATGAGAATAAAGTTGGTTGTAGGATTAGGCAATCCAGGTAAAGAATATGAAAAAACTAGACATAATATGGGTTTTAGAGTTCTTGATAAAGTGGCAGAAAAATTAAATATAAGTAATTGGAAACAAAGAGATGGGGCTTTATATTTTGATACGTATGTTGGATTTAGTAAGGTATTGTTTTTGAAACCCCAAGAGTATATAAATTTATCTGGGGATGTAATGATAAAGTTTGTTAAGTTTTTTGATATAGATATAGATGATATATTTATTGTAAGTGATGATTTAGATATTCCTATTGGTACTATTAAATTAAAGGAAAAGGGTTCATCTGGTGGTCACAATGGACTTAAAAACATAGAAAAGAATCTAAAAACTCAGAATTTTAAAAGAATAAAAATAGGAATATCTAATGATAAAACAAAAGATACAAAAGATTATGTTTTATCAAAATTTTCAAAAGAAGAAGAATTAGAACTAAAAAAAGTAATAGATACAGCTTCTGACGCTGTTTTAGGCTCTTTAGAGCATCCTTTCACAGATATGATGAACAAATATAATACCAGAGTAAAACAAAGCTAAGGTGGCGATTATATGCTTTATAATGCGTTTAATTTTAAAATAGCTGACAATGATAAAGTAGATGTTATTGGTTTAAATAATAAAGTCCAAGCAGAGTATGTTTGGAATCTTTTTGGTGTGTTAAAAAAAGATATATTAATTGTTACTAATACAATCTATGAAGCTAATTTATTATATAAAAGTTTATCTTATAGTCATAATAATGTTTATTTATATCCTATGGATGATTTTTTAGTTAGCGAGTCTTTAGCATCATCACCAGATTTAAAAGCAATAAGAATAGATACGTTAAATAGTTTAACTAATAATAATGATGATAAAAAGATTCTAATAACTAATTTAACAGGATACTTAAGATTTTTACCAACGAAGGAAATTTGGCGTGAAAGTATTATAAAAATAAAGAAAAACTCCGAGTACAAAAGAGAAGAATTGCTTGATAAACTAAATACATTAGGCTACACGAAAGATAGTATTGTAACTAAGACAGGAGAATATTCTAATAGAGGTTATATACTTGATATATTTCCATATGAATCTGATTTGCCAGTTAGAATAGAGTTTTTTGATGATGAGATAGAATCAATAAGATATTTCAATTCTGATACGCAGTTGTCTTTGAATGATATAGATGATGTGTCAATAATGCCTTTTACTGAGTTTATTAATACAAAAAAGATGCAAGATATTCCTTCTAGACAAAGTTTATTGCCTAGAGTTTTAGATAATTATTATAATATTGAAAAATACATGGATTCACCATTATCAATATTCATGGATTTAGATATTTTAAAACAAAGTCATGCTAAGGTTTTAAGTGATATAGAAGAATTTAAAGAAACAGATGTATATAAAATAGATAAATATATGTTTAATTTGGAAGAATTATTGCCAAGAAAATATATTAATATACTAAGTATTGACAATTATTCAAGTAAAAACATAGTAGAAACTTATGAGACTAAGGAAATAGATAGGTTTAATGGCAATTTTAATTTATTAAATATTTTTATTAATAAAAACTTTAAAGACTCTAAAAAAGTGGTTATTGTTTTAGAAGATAGAAAAATATTAGAGGAATTATCTAATTATTTAGATGTTAAAATATTATTAACTAATAAAGATGAATTAAAAGAAAATGTAATTAATGTAGTAATAGGCAAGTTATATAACGGGTTTATATTGGGAGATTATACCGTTTTAACTGCAAATGAAATATTTAAAAAACAATTTGTAGCTAAATATAAAACTAAGTTTAGATATGGAAGTAAAATAAGAGATATTAATAAATTACAAACTGGAGATTACGTAGTCCACCAATTATATGGAATTGGTATATATCTTGGCATTACTACTTTAACTACTAATGGGTTAAAAAAGGACTATTTAAATATAGAGTATAAGGATAAGGATAAATTATATATACCTGTTGAAAAAATTGAGTTAATAAGTAAGTTCTCTTCTTCTGAGGGAGTAAGTCCTAAACTAAGTAAATTAGGAAGTAGTGATTGGTACAAACAAAAAAGTAGAATAAAGGGCAAAGTTAAGGATATAGCTAAACAACTTCTTAATTTATTTGCACAAAGAAAATTAGAAAAAGGTTTTTCTTTTTTACCGGATGATGAAATGCAATATAACTTTGATAACGATTTTCCTTATGATGAAACAAAAGATCAATTAAGATCAATAGAGGAAATAAAGCTTGATATGGAAAAACCACATCCAATGGATAGATTATTATGTGGTGATGTTGGATATGGTAAAACAGAAGTTGCTTTCAGAGCAATATTTAAAGCAATTAGATCTGGAAAACAAGTTGCATTTTTATGTCCTACAACTATATTATCTAAGCAACATTATGATAATGCTCTGGTAAGATTTGATGGGTATGGTGTAAATATAGCTGTTTTAAATAGATTTATATCAGTAAAGGAAAAAAATGAGATATTAGAGGGCTTAAAAAGTGGTAAAATAGACCTTGTAATAGGAACCCATAGGTTATTAAACAAAGATATTATTTTTAAGGATTTAGGTCTTTTAGTAATAGATGAAGAACAACGTTTTGGTGTTACGCATAAAGAAAAAATTAAGGCTATAAAAGCAAATATTGATGTTTTAACACTTTCAGCAACCCCAATACCTAGAACACTTCAGATGTCTCTTGCAGGTATGAGAAGCTTGTCTTTAATAGAAACACCACCAATAGATAGATATCCAGTGCAAACTTATGTATTAAAGGAAAATGATTATGTAATAAAAGATGCTATATATAAAGAATTATCTAGAGATGGTCAGGTTTATGTTTTATATAATAAGGTTCAAGATATTGATAGGTGTGTTTATAAAATACAAAAGCTAGTTCCAGATGCTAAAATAACATTTATTCATGGTCAAATGTCTAAAAATGAAATAGAATCTACAATGGAAAGTTTTACTTCTGGTGAATATAACGTTTTAGTATGTACTACTATAATAGAAACTGGAATTGATATACAAAATGCAAATACTTTAATAGTATTAGATGCTGATCATTTTGGTCTTAGTCAGTTATATCAAATAAGAGGTAGAATAGGAAGAGGCAGTAATATAGGGTATGCTTATTTAATGTATGATAAGAATAAAGAGTTAAATAGTATAGCGACAAAGAGATTATCAGCTATAAAAGAATTTACAGAATTGGGTAGTGGTTATTCACTTGCTATGAGAGATTTGTCTATAAGGGGTGCAGGAAATATATTAGGAGCAGAACAGTCCGGTTTTATAGATTCTATAGGATATGACTTATATTTGAAGATATTAAATGAGGAAGTAGAGAGATTAAAAGGACATTTTGTGGAGAATGAGGAAAAAGATGAAAAGCCATTCTTACAAGTTTCAACACATATAAATGATTTTTATGCTGATACAGAGGAATTGAAGATAGAAATACACAAAATTATAAATACAATAGATTCAGAAGAAAAATTTGAAGAAGTAAAAAACACCTTAGAAGATAGATTTGGTAAATTAGATGAAACAATAATAATTTATATGCAAGAGGAATTATTTCAATATTTAGCAAAGAAAAAAGGTGTTGTTAAGGTAGAACAATTACCAAAAGTAATAAATGTTTATTTTAATGATTATGTTTCAAATAATACCAACATGTTTGATGTTCTTAGTAACTTATATAAAATAAATACTAATTATAAAGTAGAGTATATAAATAAAATTTTAAAAATTTCATTATCATTAACTGATCTTGATAAACACTTTACTTATTATTTAATAAAAATGCTAGAAATAATGGAATAATCTAGCTTTTTTTGTGCAAATTAATTTACGGAAGGTGAGTTAATTTGAAAAACCATGGTATCACAAGAAGAATAGATAATTTAGGTAGAATTGTAATACCTAAAGAAATAAGAAAAGTTTTAAGAATAAATGATGGGGAATTGCTTGAATTATACTCTAATGAAGACTTGATTTTTATAAAAAAGCATAAGGTAATAAAGCAAGAGGATTTATTTTTATATAATTATGTAAAAGAAATAAGCAAAATTTTAAATTGTGATGTTTTGTTAACTGATAAGGAAAGTGTTATATTTTCAAGCAATTCTTTATATACTGGTAAAAAATTATTAAATAAAGGTAATAAAATATTGAGTAATTTAATTTTAAATGATAATTTAGTATTATCAAATGTAATACCTAATGGAGACTTAGTTGGTTACTTAATATTTGACAAAATAAAAGAAGAAGATAAAATTTTGATCAACAATTTTTCTAGTATAGTTAATAAATATTTTGAATAATGTAAAAAATATGTAAAATATTAACAAACTTTGTCGTTTTTATTTACTAATTTTTCTTATAATGTTATATTTTTATTGTTGTTAAGAAGTAATTGCGGTAAAAAAATAATTGAGAGGAAGATTAGTGTGAACCGTAAAGAACGAAGAACAGAAATAAATAGTTTTATAATAAAAGTGTTATTTTTTATGACTATATTAGTAGCTCTGCTATGATGTATATGAAAAGTAAATCAATAGTAGATATAGGTTATTTTTGCGTAGTATTCGTATTATTTATTAAGTTTTTAATAGTAAAATTATATCACGTATGATATAATTTTTTTGGTGATTTTATATGTATATAGATTCTCATTGCCATATTTTGTCTAGTGAATATGATGATGTTAATGAAATAGTTGAAGATGCTGTTAAAAACGGTATAGAAAAGATGATTAACAATGGATATGATATAAAAAGTAGTTTAGAAGTTATTGAATTATCTAAAAAATATAATAATTTATATGCAGCTATTGGTATATCTCCTGATAATGTTGATCAGTATAATGAAAAAACAATAGATTTTTTTCAAAATTTAATAGATAAAAATAAGATAGTTGCAATAGGAGAGGTTGGACTTGATTATTATTGGACAACTGAAACAAAAGAAAAACAGAAGATTGTTTTTTCAGAAATGTTAAAATTAGCAGAAAAAAATAAGTTACCAGTTATAGTTCATAGTAGAAATGCTTTTGAAGATACATATAATATATTAAAGAAATATAATGTAACTGGAATTATTCATTGTTTTCAAGGAAGTGTAGAAACTGCTAAATTATATACTAAGCTCGGATTTTTATTAGGTGTTGGAGGCGTTGTTACATTTAAAAATGCAAGGAAGTTAAAAGAAGTGGTAACAAGTCTACCTTTAAGTTCTTTTTCTTCTGAAACTGATAGCCCATATTTAACTCCAGAACCTTATAGAGGAAGTAAGAATAAACCTAGTTATGTTATTAAAGTAATTGAAGAAATAGCTCAATTAAAAGGTGTTTCAACGGATGTTGTAATAGATACTATAGACAGTAATGTAAAGTCAAAATTTGACTTAAACTAGTATTTATGTTAGAATAAAATACGAATCCATTGTTAAATGGATATGAGGTGAACATAGTGAAACATTTTAATAAGAAAATTAAAATAGCTTTAATTGCTTCATTTGTAATATTATTTACTTTTGTTGCTCTTTCTAAAGCTGGTGTTTTATTTTCTATGAGTGATGATGATATAATCGTTGTATCAACTACGAATAAATCATTTGATCCTAACAATTATGTAGCTTCGGTTGCAGCTGTAAGTAGTGGTGTTCCAACAACAACTAAAATGGAAACAACTACAACTACAGAAACAACTACTAAGTCTACTACAGTAGCGACAACTACCACAACTAAAAGCCTTATGATAGAAGCTCCTGAAATAAATTGGGATGGTGCAGTATTATCTAAGAGTAAAGGTGTAGTAATTGGACCTTCTGGCAAGGAAACATATTATAATTTAAGTATGACAAGTATCATTAACTCTATGAGAAGAAGAGGATTTTCTGAAGAGGAATATCCATATTGGGTTAGATCTGACGGTGTTAAAATGTTAGGCGGTTATGTAATGGTTGCGGCTAACTATAGTATAAGACCTCTTGGCACTAAGTTAGAAACATCGTTAGGATATGGAATTGTCTGCGATACAGGTGGCTTTGTAAAAAACAATCCAACACAAATAGATATTGCTGTTACGTGGTAATAATTTAAATAATATGGTAAAATAAGAGCAAATAATTGTTATTTGCTTTTTTATTTTGGAGGCGTTATTATGAATACAAAAGAAATTCTAGAACAAAGTGGATTTAATTTTAAGAAAAAATTTGGTCAAAACTTTTTGCTTGATCAAAACATATTAAATAATATAATAAAGGAAGCTAATATAACAAATGATACGTTAGTTATAGAAATTGGTGTAGGAGCAGCGGCATTAACTAAAAAGCTTTCTTTAAAAGCAAAAAGGGTGCTTGGTTATGAAATAGATGAATCTTTAAAAGAACCTTTAAGTGTTATTTTAAAAGAAAATGATAATGTTGATATTATTTTTGATGATTTTTTAAATAGATGTGTAAAAGAAGATTTAAAAAAATATGAATATAAAACTTTAATGGTTGTAGCAAATCTCCCATATTATATAACAACACCAATAATAACTAAATTTATAGATGAACAAATAGATGTAGAAAAAATTATTGTTATGGTTCAAAATGAGGTTGCAGATAGGTTTTCAGCTAAGGCTGGTGTAAAATCATATAATTCTTTAACTATATTCTTGAATTATTATTTTGATATTAAAAAGGCATTTGTTGTATCTAGAAATGTTTTTTATCCAAAACCAAACGTAGATTCTGCTGTTGTAACTTTTACGAAAAAACGTAGTAATTTAAAGGCAGACGATGAAAAATTATTTTTTAAACTTGTAAGAGATGCTTTTTGTCAAAAAAGAAAGACTCTTAAAAATAATTTGAAATCATATAATTTAGATAAAATAAATGAGACTTTAAAAAAGCACAATAAAGATATAACATTTAGAGCAGAAAATATTACCATGGAAGAATTTATAGATATATCTAATAATTTAAGCAAATAAAATATAAAAAAAATCCTAATTTAAACTAAGCGTAATGTTTAGTTTTTTTATTGCATATAATTATTTAGGTGATAAAAATGTTTAAAAAAGGAGATTTAGTTAGTAGAAATTCCCATAATAATGATGTTATTTTTAAAATAGAAAAAATAGAAGATGATGTAGCTTATTTAATAGGTGTTGATGTAAGATTGTGTGCTGATAGTATGCTTAATGATTTGGTACTAGTAGAGGAAAATAATACTGATGATAGGGCTTTTTATGAAGAAATAACAAAGCTTAGAAATTTTGAAAGAGGTGATTATTTTTACATACCAGGTAAAATACTGCATATAGACGGTGATAGAGAATATTTAAAAAGATGTTTAGATTTTTATAAAAAAGCTAATATACTTGCTTATGGGGTTTACTCTCCTGAGTATGAGATGTCTCAAAATGTTGAAAAGTATTTAAGTGATGTTTCACCAGATATTGTTGTTATAACAGGACATGATTCTGATTCAAAGAAAAATTCAAAGTATTTTGCTGATGCAGTAAAAAAATGTAGAAGATATCAAAAAGATTATGATAAGTTAATAATAATAGCAGGCGCTTGTCAATCTAATTATGAATTATTAATAAAATCAGGTGCCAATTTTGCATCTAGTCCTAAACATATAAACATTCATGCACTAGATCCAGCTATAATAGCCTTAACACTTAGTTTAATTGATAAAAATGAACATGTTGATTTAATTAATTTACTAGAAAAAACAAGTAATGGAAAAGATGGAATGGGTGGAGTTAGTACAAGAGGGGTAATGACAGTTGGTTATCCAAGATAGGAGGATTATGATACAAAAAATAAAAGAAGATTTAAAAGGTAAAAAGAATAAGTATATAAAAATAAAGGTGGATGTAGGTAGGAATAAATATGAGGAATATGAAGGTTATGTAGATGAATTATATGAAAACATTTGGACGTTTAAAACAAGTAGTGATATAAAAAGTTTTAGTTATAAAGATATTTTAATAAAATCTGTAATTTTAAGCCCATTATAATGGACTTTTTTTATTGTATTTTATTGCTTTTTATAGGCTTTTGTGGTTTAATTAAGGTGTATATACTAAAGTGGAGGCGTGTTTATGAAAAATGAAAGTAAGTTAGTAATAAAACTAAAAAGTATTAGAAATAAATTTATATTGTTTGGAATAAAAATTAAAGAGTTTTATAAAAATAACAAAATTGCCTCAAGCATTGCTAGCTTGCTATTAGTATTTGGAATAGTAGGGGTCATAGTTTACGCTACTAATGATACTATATTAAAATCATCATCCGTACAAATAACAAAGCTTGAAATAGATAAACAAAGCAATCCAGATAATTTTTTAAATGGTAGTGCATTAAACTTTACCACGGTTGATTATAATTTATCTTATAAATTGGGTGAAGGTAGTAATGAGTGTAAGTCAGATAATACAGCATATAGTGTTGATACTGTTTTAATTAAAGCAAGAATTAAGAAAAGTGATCCAGCTATGTGGAATAAAGCTGATGAAACAACATTATCAGATATAACAGAAGAAAATATAAATGGTACTGATTATCAAGTATTAAAAATTTATGATTCAAATAAGAGAATGTGTTCAGATCTTAACCAAGTATTATCTTTAACTGTTTTAAATTCAGAAATGTCTACTATAACACCAATTGTTGAAATATATAGTGGAACGGATAATACACCAAGTGATGAAAATAAAGCTGGAAAAGTAGGTGCTACAAAAGAAATAGCAACATCAACTACTTATCAAGGTGATCCATTAGAGTTAACAACTAAAATAAGAAGTGGAATTTCAAAATATAATGATAAAAACTCTAGAGTTGGAAAATTTGGTTTTGTTCTAGGGTTTGAAACATCTGAAAACATAGAATCATTAAAAGGTAAATATATAAAAAACTTATCAGATATTTATTTAAGAGCAACTGCTAGTGATAAGGAGTTGAAATTACAAACAGGTGAATATACTGATAAGGAAAATGAAAGTATATCTAATATATTTGGAGTTTATACAACGGATAAAAAATTATTTAATAGAAATGAAATGCCTGATTTATCTGCCTCAGCAGGTTCTGTTGTTTCATTAAAAGAAAATACATATAATAAGGAAGAAAATTCTGACATATCGTCAAATAACTATAAAGTTGAAATGTTAAATGATAAAGATCTTGAGTATGATCATGTGCTTTCATTAAATGAAGGTTTAACTTTTGATAATGCTACAGTTAAAATTACTAAGGTAGTAAATGGAAAAGAAGAGGTAACAGAAGAACAATGTTCAACTACTTCAAGTACATGTAAATTAATATCTCCTACATTTAATCAATCATCACAA
>JALEND010000038.1 GCA_022768045.1 Mycoplasmatota bacterium
CGCTATAGTAAATAACTTAGATATAATTTTAGATTATCAAAATGAAGAAGAAAATGATATTTTAACTAATAAAATTGATATAAAAGATCAAATAAATTTAATAAAAGAATACTTTTCAATTAATGATAAATTAATTAACAAACATGAAGAACTTTTTAATAAAGAAAATAATTTTCTTAACATAACAAAAAAATATGGTTCAGACTTTTTTTGTGGTTCTTATAACGATGGATATATAACAAATAAAAATAATAATAACGTATATGGATTTTTAGCTCTTTGTCATGAAGTTGGACATTTCGATGAGTTTTTTACCTCAGGTGAAGAAATTAATAAAAAAATATTAATAGATGGGGAAAAAATTAACAATTATGATGAAATTTCTAGTATTTTTTATGAATTAATATCCATAGATATTTTAAAAGAAAATAACTACATATCAGAAAAAGAAGCTAATGCACTTTATAGTGAAACACTAGAAATTAATACTAAAAACATTGTATATCTAGATATATTTAAAGATATTTATGATGGTAAAAATGACAAATCATCAAAATATATTCATTTTTTAGAAACTGATATTTCCGATATATCAATATATTATTATTCTTATCTAGTTGCTACATCTTTATTTGAAGATTACTTAATTGATAGAGATAAAGCATTTTATAACTTAAATTATATAAATAATAATATTACTCAAGATAATGAATATAACGTACTAAAATATTGTGATATTGATTTATATAATATTGATAAAGTCAAAAATCATATTAATAGAATTAAAAAGAAGAATGACTAATTATTAGTTATTCTTCTTCATTATCATCACTTTCTAATTCAACTAAAACTTCTCTAGGTTTAGAACCATTAGCAGGTCCAATTATTCCTCTATCTTCTAATAAATCTACCATTCTAGCTGCTCTATTATAACCCAATCTATACTTTCTTTGTAATAAAGATGCACTTACCTTACGGCTTTTAATTACAAACTCTACTACTTCATTATAAAGTGGATCATCCGCATCAGTAGCATCATTATAAGAACCAGTAGATGAAGAAGATGATGATGCATTTAAATTTGAAAATGCTTCACTATACTCTGCTTTTCTTTGCTTAATTGTATAATTAACAATCTTTTGCACTTCTTCTTCTGATATAAATGAACCTTGTATTCTAGTTGGTGTACCTTCTCCCATAGGTAAGAAAAGCATATCACCTTTACCAAGTAATTTTTCTGCACCACCCATGTCAAGAATTGTTCTAGAATCTATTTGAGAAGAAACTGCAAATGATATTCTAGATGGAATATTAGCCTTTACAACACCTGTTATTACGTCTGTAGATGGCCTTTGAGTTGCAACAATTAAATGAATACCTGCAGCACGAGCCATTTGTGTAATACGCATAATAGAATCCTCTACCTCTTTTGCAGCAACAAGCATTAAATCAGCAAGCTCATCTATTAAAACAACTATGTAAGGTAACTTATTTACCTTACTTTCATCTGATTCATTTTTAACAATCTTCTTATTATAACCTTCTATGTTCTTAGTACCACTTTCACTAAATAACTCATATCTTCTTTCCATTTCCTCAACTATTTTCTTTAAGGCAACAGAAGCTTTTTTAGCATCAGTTACAACTGGACAAAGTAAATGAGGTGCTCCGTTATACATAGAAAGTTCAACCTTCTTAGGATCTATCATAACTAGTTTTACTTCATCAGGCTTTGCACGCATTAAAATAGTAGTTATAACAGAGTTTACACAAACAGATTTACCAGATCCTGTTGCACCTGCTATTAAAAGGTGTGGTGTTTTATTAATTTCCATCCACATAGGATTACCCATTATATCTTTACCTAATACAGCTAGTAACTTTTTATCACTTAAATCACTTGGTATTTCAGCTAAAACCTCTCTTAATGAAACTGGCATAGCTATCTTATTAGGAATATCAACACCTATTGTACTCTTACCAGGTATAGGTGCCTGTATTCTAACATCTTTAGCTGCTAAAGCCAAAGCTATTTCTTTGTTTAAACTAAGTATTTTACTAACCTTAGTACCAGATTTTACCTCTAATTCATACTGAGTTACAGTAGGTCCAACATGAGCTGCAACAACTGTACCAGTAATGTCAAAATCAGCTAAAACTTGTTCTAATAACTTTATATTAGATGATATGGATTCTTCATTAGCCTTTGTATTAACCTTCTTTGGTACATTTAACAAAGATATAGGAGGCAAATTATACTCTCCTTGAACTATAGGAATTTTATCTTCATCTTCATTTATATTTACCTTTGATAAATCATTGATATTTGATATAACAACTCTTTTCTTCTTAGGTATTTCTTCTTGTTTTTCATCCTCTTCTTCATCAGTATCTTCTTCATCTTCATCTTTCTTAACAAGCCATTTTTTTGGTATGAAAATAAGAAGAATCTTTTTTAATAATGTAGCTGGTGACAAATTAAATATAAGCATTGCACCAAATAAAATAAGAACAAAACACATTATCTTAGAACCTAATACATCAAATGCAAGAACAAAGATATAAGAGAATAATGCTCCTATAATACCTCCACCTTGGATAAATGATACATCATTAAAACCAGATACTACGTTAGCTATTGTATCTTGAAAAACAACAGAACCTATATTTGTATTATACATTATATACTTAATATGTGACATCGATAAAAGAGCAATTGCAATAAGATAAAAACCAACTAATTTTCTTTTAAATAACTTAGGTTTTTCTCTAAATAAAATTACATACAATCCTACTATTAAAAAGTAAGTAATTCCCCAATTATAATAAGAACCAAATAAAAAGATTCCAAAATTACTAACTAATTTACCTACAAAGCCAGATCTTAAAAGACCTAAAACAGTAAAAACTATATATAAAATACCCATTATTTCAACTGGTACTTGCTTTTTCTTTTTATGAGATGATGTCTTCTTCTTAGCCATCCTTTTCACCTCACCATCTATTATTAACTTAATTATAACACGTAAATAAAAAGAAGTAAATTTAAGGTTTACTAATTTTACTTCTTTTTATAAAGATTACATATTAATTTTTATTTTTCTTCATACTTTTAATAAATAATATAGCAAGCACTAAAAGTAATATTCCTTCTATTATATTTATTATTATAAGTGTTAAATTATTACTTTTATAAGCTATTTTTTCTACTACTTTTTCATTTGTAACTACCTTTGTATTTTCTTTATTATTATCACTTTTTATTGTAGTTGTTGTAGTTTCACTAGCTTTCTTAGTTGTTGTAGTTTTTTTAGTGCTACTTTTCTTAGAATTAGCTTTCTTCTTAGTAGTAGTTTTAACTTCTTCTTTTATATTTTCTTTTTCTTCTTCTTTTTTATTTACTAAGGTATATTCATCTATTATGTTTCCACTAGCGTCTTTTAAGTATAACTTATTTTTACTTACTTCTTTTACTAACGAATCTATACCTAGTTTTATTTCATTTAAATCTATGTTATTTTTCTTTAAATCTATTACCTTAGTTTTATCATCTATGTTATATTTTCCACTTGTAACA
>JALEND010000041.1 GCA_022768045.1 Mycoplasmatota bacterium
AAAGCAGCTTTTTCTTCTTGTATAAATCCAACAATAGCATTTATAAAAACTACAAAAAGAATTACTATAGTATCAGTATATTCATGAGAATAAAAATAACCATAAAAATATAAAAGCAATGCAACTACTAATAATATAATAATCATAGCATCATTAAATTGTTTTAAAAATCTTAAAATCCAAGGTGTTTTCTTTTTATTTAGAATAATATTTTGTCCATATTCATTTAACCTTTTCTTTGCATTTTTACTATCTAATCCATCAACATTACTATTTAAAATCTTCAATATTTCATCTTTATTTTTAGAATACATATTTCGCATCTCCATTTTATTGTTTATCTGTTTAATATTATATCATTTATTTTTCTATTAATCATTATATTTACTTGGAAAAATTTACGTAATCAAGAATATAATCTATACATAACTTATATTGTTTATCAAGTTCTCTCTTAGTAGTTAGTTTAAAATTATATATTTTAAATTTATCAAATACACTTAATTTTTCTATATCGTTATTAGCTTCTATTATATAATTTTTTAAATCTTCTTTATTATATTTTGCTACTTCAATATTAATTACATTATCTAAACATTTAAAATCTTTAAATTTGGGTACATATCCATGATTTAATAACCATTTATCATATAATCCAAATTCTCTTTGCTTATAATATTTTACTTTTTTTGGTGATAATAATTTATCACAATGCTTAAAATGTATTCCAGCATCATTACCATCTTTATCATAAATAAACCAATTATTAAAAGCATAAGTATTATAGAATTTATCAGTTAAAATATGTATAAGATAACCCATCATAACAGGATTTTTTAAATCTTTCTTATGTTTCTTAATAAATAAATCAGGATTAGCAGTTCCTTCAACTCCAAGTTTTCCATTTTGATAATGACTAACTGTATGATTTCTTCCTATGCATAAATCAGGCATAATGCTACCTAACATAACACTATCAAGATCTAGTTTTAAAACATTATTTACTTCTTTAGCTATTGCCATATGAATTTTATGTGAAGGCATAATTATCACTCCTAATTTTCTATTCTTTTTATAATTTTATCATATTATTTTATTGATTTATAAATCATATTGTTAATTCGGCAAATAATAATATATTAATTTACATTTTATTATAATAGAAAAAATAATATGATGAAAAAAATTATCTAATATATTTTTATTGATAATAATTATTATTTGTATTGCATATAACTTAATAATATGAAAGAAGGTATTAGATGACTTTTAATATTATTAATGTTATAGATGAAAACATTAACGAAAATAGTTTAAAGAAATTAATAAATGAAAAATTATATAAAATCATACAATTAATTGAATTAAATGATAATATTTAAAAATAAATATTATCATTATGCTTATTATAAGATGATTTATAAATTTAAATATTACTTTTGTATAGGAGGTAATAATTATGAATGAAATAAAGAGTGTTAATAATGAGAAAATATTAAGAGTTGGTATTTATGAGAGATTATCGGATGAAGATAGAAATAAGCAAAATAAAAGTGATGATAGTGAATCAATAAAAAATCAAAGGCATCTGCTTTTATCAGAAATTGAAAGAAGGCCTAATTTTATTCTAGTTGATGAATATTGTGATGAAGATTTATCAGGAGCAGGTACATATAGACCTGAATTTGAAAGATTAATTAGGGATTGTGAGAACAACAAAATAGATGTAGTTCTATGTAAATCTCAATCTAGATTTTCAAGAGATATGGAAATAATAGAAAAATATCTTCATAATAAATTTATTGAATGGAAAGTTAGATTTATCAGTTTAGCAGATAATGCTGATACAAATAATAAAGGTAATAAAAAATCTAGACAAATAAATGGATTAGTTAATGAATGGTATTTAGAGGATATTTCAAATAATATTAGAACTGCATTTAATGTAAAAATGAAACAAGGAGAATTTATTTCTCCCTTCGCATCTTATGGATATAAAGTATCACAAGAAGATAATAATAAACTAGTAGTTGACCTAATTGCTAGTGAAACTGTTAAGGATATTTATAATCTATATTTAACTGGTTTAGGGTTTACAGCAATAGCAAAATATCTAAACTCAAAAAAAATTCCTTGTCCATCACTATATAAGTATCGTAAGGGCATTAAATTAAACATTATAAGTAATAAGCCTAGAGAAGATATAAAATGGAATGCAAATGCTATAAAAACAATTTTAACAAATGAATTATATATAGGTAATTTAGTTCAAGGTAAAAGAACTACTATCAGCTATAAAAATCATAAAATAAGAAAAAAAGATAAAAAAGAATGGATTAAAGTACTAAATACCCATGAGGCAATAATAGATAAAGAAACTTTTAATAGAGTTCAAATAGCTATAAAAGAAAGAACTAAACCAATTAAAAAAAATGGTATCGTACATGTTTTTTCAGGTAAAGTATTTTGTTTAGAATGTAATCATTATATGAGAAAAAAGAATTCATCTAGACATGAATATCTAGTATGTTCTAATAATAGAGATGTATATAATAACTGTATTAATAAAACTTCTATAAGATATGACAACTTAGAAGAACTTATATTAAAAGAAATCAATGAAAAAATAATGAAGTATTATGATAAAGAGCAACTAATAAAACTAGATTCAAATAATAAGAAAAACATATATTTTAATAAGATACAATCATTAGAAAAACAAAAAAAGGAAATTGAAAACGAAATAAATAAAACTAGAAACTATCTTAAAAGTTTATATGAAGATAAAGTTAATGGCATAATAACAACTAATCAATTTAAAGATTTAATATTAAATTATAATAAAAATGAAGAAAAGTTTAATAAAGAGATAAAAAATATCAATGATGATATTAACTATTACAAAATAAAAGAAAAAACCAAAATTAATAAAGATAAAATATTTAATAAGTATAAAAAAATAAATAAGCTTAATAAAATTATAATAGATGAATTTATTAATAAAATATATATAGGAAAAATAAATAATGAAACTAACACTAGAGATATTAAAATAAAATGGAATTTCTAATAATAAGTGTCTACATAGCATTCAAAGAGTAGCTTTAATTAGGACACTTGCTTTAAAACCAGACATTCTTCTTTTAGATGAACCATTTTCAGCACTTGATTACCATACTAGAATAGAAATATCAGATGATGTATATAAAATAATTAAAAAGGAAGGAAAAACAGCAATAATGGTAACTCATGACATTCAAGAAGCTATTGCAATGTCTGATAAAGTAATCGTTTTAAGCAAAAGACCTGCAAAAATTAAAAGAATCTATGACATTGTTCTAGAAAACAAAATAGTACCTAGTAAAAATAGAAATGATAAAAATTTTTCTAATTATTATGAAAAAATATGGAAGGATTTTGATTCCGATGATTAATAATGAAGAATATAAAAAGTTTATAAAAAAAGAAAAATTATCCACAGTAAAAGTAATAATTATACAATTATTAATAATTATACTGTTCATAACTCTTTGGCAAGTTCTATCTGATATGAAACTTATCAACAACTTTTTATGTTCAAGCCCTAAAAAAATACTTGAAACAATAATAAGTCTGTGGAATAATAATGATCTTTTAATACATATATGGACAACTTTAAGAGAAATATTAATTAGTTTTATTATAGGTTCATTAATAGGAATTATATTTGCAGCACTCCTCTGGTGGAGTCCATTTATATCAAGAGTACTAGATCCATATTTAACCATAATTAATAGTTTACCAAAAGTATCATTAGGTCCATTAATCATAATATGGGTTGGTGCTAATGAAAACTCTGTAATAATAATGGCACTATTAATATCTGTTATATCAACAATAATAGCAGTATATAATGGATTTAAACATACTAATAAAAATAGTATAAAATTATTAAAAAGCTTTAATGCAAATAAATTTCAAATATTTACAAAACTAATACTTCCATCAAATATAAATACTATTACTAGTTCATTAAAAATTAACCTATCTTTAACATTTGTTGGAATTATAATGGGTGAATTACTTGTCTCTAAAAAAGGAATTGGATATTTAAT